>CAZRNI010000009.1:0-23708 GCA_964601425.1 uncultured Eubacterium sp.
TCGTAAGTGTTGACGACTTCGTGGTCGGGCTCGATGCCGGTTTTGTTGATGGTGCAGGTCGAGAAACTGCACATGGTCGTCGTTGTCGACGAATATGGCGGCACCGAAGGAATCGTCACAATGGAAGATATCATCGAAGAACTGGTCGGTGAAATCTGGGACGAACACGATCTGGTCGTGCAGGAAATTACACGGCAGTCCGACGGAAGCTATCTGATCAATACCAACGCGGATCTCTCCGATCTCTTCGATCTCTTTTCCATCCGCTCAGACGAGGAAATCCCGTCTGTCTCCGGCTGGGTCGTCGACAACCTGGAGCATATTCCGAAGGTCGGCGACACATTTCAGGCAGAAGGCCTTGAGGTTACGGTCACGAAGACCGCCCGCAGGCGCGCGCTGGAGGTTCGGGTACAGAAGCTTCCGCCGGAGCCCGATGAAGAAGACGAGTAATGCATATAGAAACTGTCACACCCGCCCGCATGAAGGCAGCCGGATATCGGCTGCCGTTTTTCTCCCTTCTTTTTTCTCTTGCGTGCACTTGCTTTATCTGCTATTATATTTACATAATCATCGTATTATGTTCATATTCGCCGACAGGAGGTAAAACCATGTCTGACAATCTATATTCTGATCATTTACCTGCTTCCAGCTCTGTGGATATTCTGCGGGAAGCTTTTGCGGAATACGCGACCGCAGATGACCGGTTCCGCGCCTTCCCGGAAGACCCTCAGGAAGCGGCGGAACTCCTGTTATTACGGATGTTTCCCCGCAAAAAACAGGGTGACTACACCGTGGATGATCTTGATAAACTCCCGTCCGATCTGCATTTTGAATTAATCGACGGACACCTCTTTGTAATGGAGTCTCCCTCTTTTGAACACCAGACAGCCGCGCTTTTACTTGGCCGGGCATTTACCGGGTATATTCTCGAAAACCGGCGCCGCTGTACGGTCGTTCCGTCCTGGAATGTCCGTCCTGACAGCACGCGGAAAACACAGCTGGTTCCGAATCTTCTGATCTTCAGGGATCCCGCAAAAAACCAGGGCCGCTTCCTCGACGGGGCGCCCGATTTCGTCATTGAGATCCTGTCTCCGTCTACACGAAAGCGCGATGAGAAACTGAAGTTTCAAAAATATCTTGAGACCGGTGTCAAAGAGTACTGGATGGTTGATCTGAAAAACAGGCGCGTAGTCGTCTGTCTGTTCCGGTCAAAGAGCAGATATGATGTTGCCATCTACTCCCTGCAGGACAAAATACCCGTTTCGATCTGCGGCGGAGAGCTTCTGATTGATTTTGACCGGATCATGGAAGATCTGCGGTTTCTTCAAGCGGGGACTGCGACGGAAGAAGCCGGGCCTGATCAGGCGGATCTCATCAACTCTCCCTGAGTTCCCTCCCGTAGCGATGCAGCATCAGGAAAATGATGTAGACGTATATCACGGATACCGCAATATTCACATACATCCGGCTCCGGAACAGCAGTATCAGCGCGACAAAGCTCGCACCCAGCAGACACAGCTTTATAATGAATCGCCTGCCCGGGCGGAGCCGCTCTTTCGCGTACCGCTCCGTCAGAAACAGGAAGATGTAATACAGCAGAAATGACCCTGTCAGAAACAGGGTCTTTGGCAGCAGGCTGACGGACTCCTCCCGCATAAATTCCAGCGCCGTCGTTATGTTGTTCAGGGCAAAAATCAGAAATACATGCAGCAGCATGTACCCGGTTCCGTTTGTGCTCTGTTCTCTGTCAATGATGTGGTCGTACAGGGTTCCGTAGCTGAGGAACAGTCCGGCGACAATCAGAAATGCCATCCCTGAGAAATAAAACGTATTCAGGGAAATCTCGTCTTCAAAGTATCCGGCAATCGCGATGATCATTTCTCCAAACGTGAAGACGACGTACAGCATGGCGCGCTCAGACAGATGCGCAAAGTCAACCGCTACCAGCCGGTTGACATTGCCCGACAGCGCCGTCATGACAATGCCGAACGCAATCGCGGCCGGCGCGAGGATGATGCCCGTCAGATGATAAACCGGGATCGAAACCAGCACGATAAGCGCCTCTCCCCAGGTGATTATGACCGACCGGCGGATCTGCGCGAGATTCCACGGGGTCGCGCGGTTGTTGCGCAGCTCCAGATAATTCTGCAGTCCGATATTAAACAGGATCAGCGCCCACGCGGCGTTGTACCGGTTGAAATGCGACTGCCAGTACACCCTCGTTCCGTCCGCCATGTAGTACAGCAGATACATATTGACGAACAGAAACAGATGCTCCCGCAGGCCGTTGCGCCCGTACCGGTTGATGTAAAACGTCGTAAAGTTCCAGATCTGAATGATCGCCAGCGTCGCGAGCACATATGTAAAAAATACTCTGCCGCTGATAAAACCGTCCTGCACATGCTACAGCAGGGAGTTGTTCCGCCCGATCAGGTATACAAAAATCAGATCATAGATCAGTTCAATGTATTCTACCTTTTTCTCATCCTGATGCATGTTGTTCCCGCTCCGTTTTGCTGCATCTCAATCCAGAAGATACTCGTAAGTCAGTTTCAGTGTCTGTGCGGTCTGAACCGGATCCTTCTCAAAGCCCTTGCGGCAGAAGGTTTCCGTGGAATACCATCCATCGTACCCCGTCGCCTTAATCGCACTGATATAGCGTCCGATCGGGATATCTCCTGCGCCGATCCAGACATCGCGCAGAATTTCCTGATCAGGGACTGTGCTGCGGTCGTAGTCCAGTCCGTCGCAGAGGTGGACAATCTTGATCATATTCCTGTCCAGCGACGCGACAAACTCCGGCGACTCATCCATTGTCCACAGATGCCAGAGATCCACCACAACTCCCACGTTCTTCTTCCCTGCCATCTGAATCACCTTCAGTGCCTGAGAGATCTTTCCGAAGGGTGTCCAGGCCAGCGGCTCAAGATACAGCTCGATACCGTATTCCGCTGCAATATCAGCGGCTGCAGCAATATTCCCGGCAGCAATTTCCAAAACTTCTTCTTCGCTTTTTCCGAGCGTTCCGAGATACCGCGGGTCTCCTGCCTGAATCTTCCCTGCCTTAAAGTCCTGTACTGTTTTGACATCCGACGGTCCCGAACACATCTGAACCATGCCCGCGCCCAGTTTTTGCGCAACACTGCAGTAGTGATGAACATCGTTCAGATATTCCTGATATGCATCACCCTGCCGCTCCAGATTCTGCAGCGCGCCGATCGCCACGACCTCCATACCCTCCAACAGCGGAAGCAGCGATTCCACCTGAAATCCTGCATTTTCATAGCGAAACAGCTTATCCGCCATCAGCTCTACCGCTTCAAAACCGACCTGCTTTGCAATTTTAATATCGCTCACAATGTTACACAGCATGGTTGTTGTTGAATTCATTGCAATTTTAGCCATAGTACTTCTTCTCCTCTCGTTTCTATAACATATAGTATACCACACACCACAGCGGCATGGTTATAACAGAAAGAATTGTTGTGAGCACATTGATGGCACTGGCTTTGACAACATCTCCTCTGTAGATTTGTGCCAGCTGCGTCACGGTCAGCGCGGCAGGCGCCGCAATCGACAGAAAACTGATCAGAACAATTGTATTTCCATCAGGAACCAGTTCCGCAACACGGAATGCTTTTAATAAAAGCAAAACAATACACGGCACGGCCACCAGCCTTAAAAACACAGTCAAATATGCACGCTTCTCTCCGAGAATTTCTTTCCAGCTGGTTCCGCCGATTACCATTCCGATCATAATCATATTGGCGGGTCCGAGCATGGCAGCCATGCCGGATACCGCAGCGCCCGGGAGCTCCGGAATCCGGATTCCGGTTATAAACAGAATAAATCCTGCCGCAACCGCCACCAGATTTACATTTGCCAGAATCTTCTTCAAATCAAAACTTCGGATCCCCCGCATAACAGACTGCCCATGCGTCCAGATAAACACCGTCTGCACCAGGGAGTACGCACTGGTGTAGATGACCCACTCTTCCCCGAAAACTGCCAGCACAATTGCCATAACCAGTGTGCCGCCGTTTGTGTAGATGACGGACATCCGCTCTGTCACATCCAGGTGCCAGATTTTCGTAAAAATGCGCACAATGATAAAGAACAGGATGTGCACCGCAAACGCAATCGCCAGTGCCAGAAAGAATCCATTTCGGATGTCATCTGAATACTCCAGCTGAAATGCTTTCAACAGTGCACATGGCACGACCAGATAGACGCATACAACCGATAATATGCGGCTGTCCTTTGCATCTGCAAGCCCTGTCTTTACCAGTGTATATCCGCAAGCCATCATCAGCAGCAGTACAATTAATTCACGTGCAAGCGATAATGCAATCATCTTTTTTGCCCCTGCCAGACACTTTTTATCTGATCTATCATTCTGTGTACACCAATGGTATCCCGCAGGCTGAGTTCCGGGCATTCTTTCTCGCCTGCCCGAACTGCTCTCCTGAGTGCTTCGATTTCATATTCGAATCCATTGATGCTGTGAGGATAATTCAGCGGAATCTCTTCCACCTGTTCCGGAACATTTCGCCGTACGCCGACTTTTCCACTACTGTTCCCATCTGCTCCCTCATCAGAACTATACCGGTAGAGCATTCCCCGCTCGGCACGGCCAAACTCCTGAATGTCGATTCTCCCCCTGGTACCAATGATAGTTGCACGATACGGAGCCGGCGTGCGGATCGCGCACATCAGACTCGCCACCGAACCGTTAGCAAATTTCAGCAGCACACCCGTGATTTCATCCACGCCGGTTTCTCCGATCTTTGAGACCGATTTGATTTCAACCGGATCCGATCCCATGACCATGCTGACAAGTACCAGCTCATAGATGCCGATATCCAGCAGTGCACCCCCTCCCATTTCAAGGTTAAACAGGCGGCTGGCAGGATCAAGCGGCGCACGGAAAAAGTAATCCGCCGTCAGAACATGCACCTCTCCAATCTGTCCTTCCGTAATTATTTTTTTGATTTCACGATAAATCGGAAGCGTTTTTGTCCACAATCCCTCGGCCAGAATACAGTTCTGTTTTTTTGCAAGCGCTGCAAGCTCTTCTGTCTTTTCCGCATCGATCGTCATGGGTTTCTCGCACAATACATTTTTTCCTGCAAGCAGCGCCTGTCTGGTTAAATCATAATGCGTATGATTCGGTGTTGCAATATAAATCAGATCAAGATCCTCCAGCTCCAGCAGCTCCTCAAATGAGCCGCAGACCTTTCCGACTCTGTATTCCCGCGCATATTGCGCGGCAGACTTCGGAAATGCGTCTGTCACACCTGCAATTTCCACACCGTCCATCTGATTTGCGGCTTCGGCAAACTTGCGGGCGATGATGCCGCATCCGACCGCGCCGACTCTGAATTGTTTTTTCTCCATTTTTCTCTCCTCGACAATGCATGTGAAGACCAGTTTGTAATTGTACATTTCAATCATGACCGAAGTCACGGGAATCCTATGTTGAAGATTGAATTGGCTGCAAAACGGGCTGCCCCACTAAACAGCGCTGTGTATAGTGGGGCAGCCCGTTCGTTCTAATCATTCCGAAGATCTGTCAGACCACCAGATCCGAATCCCCGCCAAATACTGCTGTGAGACTCTCGTAATACTGACTGACCACTGTGCTTCCTGCGTAATCCGGAAGTCCTGCCTTCGTGAGCATCCTGTAATCACTCAGCGCAATTCTCGTCGTAATGCTTTTCCGCATATCAATTCGTCCGGATGCCATCAGGCGAATGACTGCCCGCCGCTCCTTCTGCCGCAGATCGTTCTTATCAGCATCCGGCAATTCAGCAGGATCGCTTATGCAGACAACTCTTGCATGTTCCTCCAGGCATTCTTCCGGCAGCTCTACAGCAAAGCTCCCTCTTAAGCCTGTGTTGACCTGCAATGTGACGCCGGCATGATCCGTAATATCCAGAATCAGATCCGAGAGAATCACATTTTGCTCCTGCAGGGTGATGGGATTATATACATAGTCCGCTCCCATTTGCTTCGCGAGAAGACGTTTTTCTTCACCCGGCTCCAGCGAAATGATTTTTCCGGCTCCACAGGCCCGCGCAAGTGCAATTGCTGCCAGTCCTGCCGTCGATGCCCCAACCACTGCGACAGCGCCGCCCGGCTGAAATCCGCGGCCATCTCCAAAGATTGCGTGATATGCGTGAAGCAAAGATCCTGTCAATGCACCTGCTTCTGCCGCCGCCAGTCTGTCGGAAGCAGCCTCCGGCAAACTGTTCAGCAGCAGACACTCCGCTGCGTTGACAACCGCATATTCCGAAAGTCCTCTGCCTGCTCCTTCAGAAACACAGATCAGATCACCCGCATTCAGGTCGATGACGGCTCTTCCCGTTCTTACAATTTCGCCGGCGAAGGAGTCTCCTTCTGCTGTCTCTGACTTTCGTACTGCTTCTCCCTTCCGGCTGATGTTCGCTGCCTGCTCACTATTCAGTTTTCCTGATCTGCCGGTTTCAGATATACAACAGGCGCCTACTTTCACCAGCACCTCATTTTCACCGATTTTGGAATATGCGTTCATATCATAAATCGCCTCTTCGGAAGATAATTACAGATCCATGAAATAGAATCTTCCCTCAAAAAGCTTTCTGTCTATCTCACCATCAATGCGGTCGATAAAGATTTCCGCGGTATTTTTAACAACCGCCTTATGGACATGACCTCCGAACGCGCCGCCGCCCGGTGCACCCAGAACCACATGCAGATGACAGTTCAGGATATCTCCTTTATGCGTAACATTACCTGAAATATTGCACATCTCAAGCTTTTCATGATAGCTCTGAATGTAGTATCTGTTCTCATCCTCATTGCCCGAGCCGATCTCTACATCGTCCGTCGCACCAATCCCCGTCACGCTGGCTGTCGTAAAACCTGTTTCTTCACAAACCTTTAAAATACTCTCCAGCAGCTCGTCACCTGTCTCCAGACGAACCACCAGTCTGTTTCCAAACACCTGATATACCATATTCTTTATGACGCCGGTTTTGTTACCGGCTTACCTCCTTCCGTAATTGACAATATGTTATTCCACCAGACCATCTTCCGTATATACCCGCTAGCGCATGTCTCTTCTGGATCGTAACGATTCAGAACCTTCAGGTTCTTCATAGTTATGATGCGGTTCTTCAATTGAATTCACCTTCTGTGAGCAGACAGAATGTCAGATCGTGCCCGTCATATCCTGATACAATTCGACAACAATTCCGTCCGGATCCAGTACATTGACCCAGAGCACCTTAACAACCCCGTCCTGTTCATCTGCCTGAATATCAGAGAGCACTTTTACGCCCTTTCCTCTGATTTCATCAACGAACGCCCGGATGTCATTCACGTAGAAAGCAAGATGTGCGCTTCCTGCAACAGACGGATCTCCGTGGAACGGTTTTGTAACCGGATCATCATACTGGAACAGCTCAATGATATGCCCGCCGAGCAGAAGTTTGACAACCTTAAATGCGGCGTGCGGACGATCCGGATTCCCCAGAACCGTGATGCCCATTACATCATTGTCGTTATAGCATTCTTCAATGATTTCACCACCCATGATGTCTTTCCAAAATGCCACAGTGCGATCCATATCGGACACGGTAAATTCCGTGTGTGCAACCTTCAATACCTTTGCCATCTTTGACTCCTTTGTTGTAAATATTCCGTATTGCTCCGTATATTCCGGGCGCACCTCCCGGCTGCCGAACCTTATGCTGTGCGGTCGGAAGGAGTACCCGAAAAGCTCTGATTCAGCCGTTTAATGTGTCACTACGCCGCCTGACATCAGAATCGAATTCCCCATCATATAGTAGGATCTCTCATCAAAGAGAAATGCGACCGCAAAGCCTACCTCAGACGGATCCATGATGCGCCCCGCCGGGATTTCCTGTATGGTTTTTTCCTTCAGCTCATCGAACGTCATCCCGTAGCTGTCTGCCAGTCTGTGCAGCCCCTGCTCGACCAGTGAGGTCATTACTTTTCCAGGTGCAAGCGCAACGACACTGATGCCGAATTCGCTCCACTCCACTGACATAACCTGCGTCATCATGGAGACTGCCGCCTTGGACATGCAGTAAATGCCGTTTCCATGCTCCGGAGAGATGCCGGCAATGGAAGAGACGTTGACAATTCTTCCGTGACCCGCTTCTTTCATGTATCCGGCGACTTCCGAAGCGACGTTGAAGGCCCCCTTTACATTCAGATTCATGATGAAATCGAAATCTTCTTCCACCACATCCAGCAACGGATTCTTTCTGTTAGATCCGGCATTGTTGAACAGACCGTCGATTCTGCCGTGATCGGCGATAATCTGAGCGACCACTTCCCTGACCTGAGAACGGTTTGTCGCATCCACTTCGTATGGGTAAATCGATCCAAGATCCTTCAGCGTCCCGACAAGATTTTCCAGCTTGTACATATGAGGACCTGCCGCGATTACTGTTGCGCCGTACTCCAGACACGCCCTGCAGGCAGCTGCGCCGATTCCTCCCGAAGCGCCTGTGATCATAATGATTTTGTTACTTAAATCCATGGTACGTCTCCTGTGCTGCCAACTCTCTCTGAGAATCGGTGATGTCGATTTGATATTCCTCCGGTTCTGACCATTCTTCGCCTTTGATGCTGCGGGCTGCCGTCATGGAAACGACAGCCCCTTGTTTAAGTCTCTCTTTGAGATTTTGCACGATGTGCTTCTTCTTACTTGAAATAGCACTGTGTGAAGATGAATGCTTCGCCGGATGCGGTGATGCCCTCCAGATTCTCAGCGGCGCAGACATCGTTCAGGCGCTCATAGTATGTGACAGACGGAACTTCTTCCACAATCAGATCCTGGCACTCATTGTATGCCTCAATACGCTCCGCATCGTCATCGGACTTCGCAGCTTTCTCAATCAGGACATCCAGATCCTCATTTGCCCATTTGCTGTAGCTTGCACTTCCGGCGAAGGATTGCTTTGCCGCATATCTGGTGGACAGCGCCTTATCAATGGAGCCATTGTTTGCATTAACTCCGTTCAGGCAGATCTGATAGTTGCCGCCGAGAACATCTTCGTTGAAGGTTGCATACTCTGTCGAATAAACCTCGGCGCGAATGCCGAGCTGTGTCAGCTGGTTTGCGACGATCTCTGCCACAGCAACGCGATTGCTGTCGGTGTCGATCCGGAGCTGGCAGTCAAATCCGTCCGGATATCCTGCTTCCGCAAGGAGTTCTTTTGCCTTTTCGACGTTGGTATTATTCCATTCATAAGGCCATTTGTCCTGCTCATACTCGTCAGAATATCCATAAGCGGTATGCGGTACGATGGAGTAGCCGACCTGACCGATCCCGTAATAAGCGCCGTTCCAGATATCGTTCTGGTTGACAGCATATGCGACTGCCTGGCGAACCCGGACATCTTTAAAGTGGTCGTCCCATGTATTCATCTGGATTGTGTCACAGACCGCCGGACCGAACTCGATCAGTTTGATTCCCCTGGTGTTCTTCATTTCTTCAAAATTCAGCACCGGGATATCGCAGATGACATCTACGCCGCCTGTCTTCAGCTCTGTCAGCTGCTGCGTGCTCTCAGCGATGAATCGGAAAATAATCTTGTTCAGGTAGACATCCTGGCCGCCCCAGTACTCGTCAAACTTTGTCAGTGTAATATGATCGTCCATTCGGTACTCGTCCATCTTAAATGGACCGGTGCCGACAGGGTTCGTGGAAAACCCCTCCGGGTCCTTCTCATACGCCTCCTGAGAAATGATCATCATATTTATGGATGCAAGGTTTGCCAGCGAGAGATAACTCGCGTAATCAGTGGGAAGGAAAACCGTAAGATCATCAACCGCTTCAGCAGCTTCAAAATGCATCCAGTCCATGCCATCGGAAACAGCCGGAGACTCCGCCCACATATGCATGTTCCAGGCAACAACATCCGCCGTCATATCGGTACCGTCGTGGAACTTGACGCCTTCCTGAAGGTGGAAGGTGATGCCATCGTCTTCTACTTCCCAGCTCTCTGCCAGCTGCGGATAGAAATTCATGTCTTCATCTCTGGTTACCAGGAATTCATACATGCAGTTTGCGATTCTGCCCCACTGGCGGCTCGCCAGAAGGAGCGGTGAATAACCATGGGGATCACTGACGGTTGCAACCGTCAGGGTGTCCTTGGAGGAGGTGATCTCACCGGACGCCGCCGCGGAAGCGGCTGCCGAACTGCCGGAAGTTGCACTTCCCGCTTCTGATCCGCCGCCTGAACTGCCGCCGCATGCGGTCAGTGTCATAGCACCTGCGAGGATGAGGGCTGCGATTCTTGCGAAACGTGATTTCTTTTTCATAAGAAACTCCTTTCAAAACATGTGGTGATAATTTATTAATCAACTGCCTCTCATGCGTGGTCTGCATAATCAGCAGCATCAATTCAGCTGATTGATCTCTTCGACGCGGTGGCACGCCACAAAATGGTTTTCTTTCACCTCTTTCAGCTCCGGAATCGTGCGGAAACATTCTTCTTTCGCATAAGGGCATCTGGGAGCGAAACGGCACCCCGGCTTCGGATTAATCGGACTGGTCAGCTCGCCCTTAATCAGGATGCGTTCCTTTTTATGATGGATATCCGGCTCAGGAACTGCCGAGAGCAACGCCTGTGTATAAGGGTGAAGCGGAAGCTCGAATAGCCCCTGTGCATCGCATTTTTCAACAAGAACCCCGAGGTACATGACCATGATGTGATGCGAAATGTGTTTGACAACCGACAGGTCATGCGTGATGAACATATAGGTGTACTTGTATTCATCCTGCAAATCCTGCAGCAGATTCAGAATCTGTGCCTGTATTGACGCGTCCAGTGCAGAAACCGGCTCATCGCAGACAATGAATTTCGGATTCAGGGCCAGGGCCCGGGCGATGCCGATACGCTGCCGTCTGCCGCCGTCCAGTTCATGGGGATAGGTGTTCATCAGACGTCTGGCCAGTCCGACGGTGTCCATCAATTCCAGCACCCGCTTTTCGATCTCCGGCTTATTCAGCTTTCCTTCGATCTGCATCGGATCCGCGATGATCTGCTTCACAGTCTTCCGGGGATTGAGAGATGCGTATGGATCCTGAAAGATCATCTGGACGTTGCTGCGCAGCTCTCTGAGCTGCCGGCCCCTGATCTCAGTGACATCCTTTCCCTGGAAATACATCTTGCCTCCGGTATTATCAAGAAGATGGATGATGACTCGCCCGAGGGTGGATTTTCCGCATCCTGATTCACCTACGACACCCAGGGTTTCTCCTTCGTCGATAGAGAAACTGACACCGTCAACTGCATGAAGCGGGCCCGCCGGGGTGGCAAAGTATTTTTTCAAATTATTGACTTCCAACAAGCTTGCCATCTTAAGCCTCCTTTGCTTCACGCCATTTCCAGCACCGGACAAGGTGTCCGTCGGAAACTTCCGCCAGTTCCTGTTCCTCCCGCCTGCAGCGGTCAGTCGCAAAGGGACAGCGCGGCGAGAATTTACATCCCTTCGGCAAATTCATCGGATCCGGCATCAGTCCTGCGATCGGTTTGAGCCGCTCTCCGATTTCCACCATATTCGGGAGTGAATTAAACAGCCCCGTCGTATAGGGATGTGCAGTGTTGTCAAAGATATCAACCAGATTGCCAAGCTCAACGATCTCGCCCGCATAAATAACCGCGACACGGTCACATATTTCTGCAATGATACCCAGATCGTGCGTAATCATAATCATCGAGGTGTTACGCTCTTTTTTCAGGCCTGCCATCAGATCCAGAATCTGTGCCTGAATGGTTACATCAAGAGCAGTCGTCGGTTCGTCCGCAATCAGCAGTTCCGGATTACAGGCAAGCGCCATGGCGATGACGATGCGCTGCTTCATGCCGCCGGAAAACTGATGGGGATATTCATCGAACCGCTCACCGGGAATTCCGACCAGTTCCAGCATCTCCTTTGCCTTTTCGCGGATTTGCTGCTTCGGAAGATCCTCGTGAAGGCCGATTACCTCTGCAATCTGTGCTCCTACAGTATGTACCGGATTCAAAGAAGTCATCGGATCCTGAAAGATCATGGACATCTTCGTTCCCCGGATCGCATTGAGCTGCTTCTTTTTCAGTGTCAGCAGATTCTCTCCATCCAGAACAATTTCACCGTCGACAACTTTTCCGGGCGGATCAGGTACCAGACCCATAATCCCGTAAGCGATCGTTGTTTTTCCTGCCCCTGTCTCACCGACCAGTCCGAGCGTCTCTCCCTTTCTGACCGAGAGATCTACATTGCGCACCGCCTCAACTGTGCCATCATCTGTAACATAATGAATGGTCAGATGTTTCAGATCCAAAAGCGTTTCGTTTCTCTTTTCATTTCCCATACCTGTTACCTCATCGTTTCAGTTTCGGATCCAGTGCGTCGCGAAGTCCGTCGCCGATGACATTAATCGCAAAGACAACCAGCATAATCGCAATACCCGGGACAAATACCATGTATGCATATCCGCTCAGGAACTGACGGCCCGCCGATATCATGGAACCCCACTCCGGAACCGGCAGCTGGATGCCAAGCCCAAGGAAGCTCAGGGAAGCGGTCTGCATAATTGCGTTTGCAATGCTCAATGTGGTCATGACCAGGATCGGTGCAAGACAGTTTGGAAGGATGTCTTTGAAAATAATCCGGAGGTGACCCGCGTTGATCGTACGTGCCGCCTCAATGTATTCCTGTTCCCGGATCGACATGATGCTCGAGCGCACCATACGCGCAAAGCCGGGAACACCTGCAATACCGACAGAAATAATCGCGTTTGTCATCCCTGCGCCCAGCGCCGCCGCAATTGCGATCGCGAGCAGCATGCCCGGAATTGCCAGAAGAACATCCATAATCCTCATAATGATGTTGTCTACGACGCCGCCGAAGTATCCCGCGATCGAGCCGAAGATCATACCCCCGATAAACGATACTGCAACGGCAACCAGTCCTACCTTCAGCGTGACCTGTGCGCCCCATACAATTCTGGCAAGCATGTCACGTCCGTTATTATCCGTTCCCAGCAGGTGACCGGGTGAAAACGGAGGCCTGAGTGCCTCACTGATGTTCTGCACATCATATCCTTCCGGCGCAATGACCGGTGCCAGCAGTGCGACTGCAATGATGAACAGCAGAATGATTACACCTGCGACTGCCGCTTTATTTCTTCTGTATCGCCGCCAGATCTCGGCAAGCTGGCTGCGCTGTTTCGGAATTCCGTCGATTGTATTCTTACTCATGCTGCACCCCCTGTTTCCGGCTCAACGATCTTTTTGATTTTCTTCTTTCTCCTGCTCTTGTACTGGGCTTTAATGCGCGGATCCACGAAAGCATAAATGATATCAACGATCAGGTTTACGACAGAGTAAGCAATTGCAATAAAGATAACGCCGCCCTGAACAACCGGATAATCGCGGTTGTTAATCGCTGAAAGCAGGTACACACCCATGCCCGGAATTGAGAAAATCTGCTCCGTAACCATGGAACCGCCCAGAACAATACCCATCTGCGTTCCGATAACAGTAATGATCGGAATCAGGGCGTTTCGCAGTGCATGTCCAAAGATGATTCTTCCTTCTTTCTGTCCCTTTGCTCTCGCAGTACGGATGTAATCCGCCCGGATGACCTCCAGCATGCTTGAGCGGGTTGTTCTGCCCAGATAAGCCGCCTGAGAGATGCCGACTGCGATTGCCGGCATAATCCAGTACTTCGGACCATACCATCCTGAAGCAGGAAGGATGCCGAGCTTCAGTGAGAAAATCTGAACCAGCATCAGGCCGATCCAGAACGTCGGCATGGATACCAGGATCAGCATCAGAGTCGTCAGACCAGTATCGGCGATGGAATACTGTTTGACTGCAGATACCATGCCAACGGTCAGTCCGATCAGCAGCATGACGATCAGTGTAAATGCGGCAAGCAGCATCGTCGTCGGAAATCTCAGCAGCAGTTCATTCAGAACCGGAGCGCCGCTGATGTAAGAATTCCCAAAGTTTCCGTGGAGAAGTCCCACTAAATATTGTCCGAGCTGTACCAGTACCGGCTGATCAAGACCGAGTTCGACACGAAGTGCAGCCCTCGCTTCTTCGGTTGCCATGTCTCCCAGAATCGCCGAGGTCGGATCGCCGGGCACCAGATGGAGAATCAGAAAGATAAAAACCACCACGGCCAGTATGACCGGTATCAGCATTAATATTCTTTTCCCAATATATCGAATCAAACCAAAACCTCCTCTGCTTCGTTCGCTGTTCCCCTTGTTACTTCCTCTCCGGTTGTTTCCCTTTCATTACTGGTTTTATTGTTTCCCATTGTTTCCGTTTCATTGCTCCACCGGACATCTCCGCCTCAGCAAAACAGCAAAACCAAAGCAATGAACAGTGATTCTGTGTGATGCGGGATTCGTATAGAATCCCGCATCATGCTGTAAAGGGAGGATACGATGAAAAAGAGAGTTCGTTGATTAGTCTTCCGGCGGATACAGCACCATCTTGATGCCCTCGCCCTTTGAGAACCGCTCATGGGCCTCATTTGCTTCGCTCATCGGGAACCGGTGTGTAATGATTTTGTCAAACGGAAACGCTCCGTCCAGCATCATTCTCGATACTCGCTCCATATCGCGGAACATCAGGCGGCCCCAGGTGCCCTTGAAGTTGCCTTCTGTCATATTGAAAGTCTGGAACGGCGCCTCCAGTGTCATCGGGTGCTTGTTCATGCCAATCACACGGAAGTGACCGCCTCTGCACAGGCATTTCACACCTTCGTTGAAGCCCGGCGCACTTCCGGAGCACTCCAGAACGACATCTGCACCGTCCTCCGTCGCCTCTTTGATGATCTCGCTGTAGTTCGGTGTCTCAAGGGAATTGATGATATAATCAGCGCCGAGATCTTTTGCCGCATCCAGCCTCTGCTGGTTGATATCAACCGCCCAGATCCTGTGCGCACCGATGTGTCTTGCCGCGCAGATCGCGAAGATACCGATCGCGCCGCATCCGATTACGACGACATTTCCCGCGGAAACGCCGGTGTCCAGTACGGAGCGCATACAGACGCCGGCCGGCTCAAGCATACTGCCCATCTCATAAGTAAGACCTTCCGGAAGCTTGTAGAGTGTCTGCTCCGGGCATGCCACATATTCTGAGAAAGCGCCGTCTCTTGTGCTTCCGTAAATGGTCATGTTGTTGCAGAGATGCGGATTGCCGGTCTGGCACTGACGGCAGTGACCGCATGGAACATGGCTGTCAGATCCGACTCTGTCACCAACCTTAACGTAGGTGACTGCATCGCCGACTTCTACAACTTCACCGGCAAATTCATGCCCGACAACATACGGCCAGATTTTTGTGAAGGAATCGAGATATGTTTTGTCTTCCCATTTATAATGAACCAGATCTGATCCGCAGACTGCGCAGCATTTTACCTTGACAAGTACGTCGCGCTTGCCGATCTTCGGCATGCCGATGTCCTTATAGGAAAAACCCTTCTCTTTTTTGTCTTTGATGACTGCCATGTTCCTTCTGTTTTCCATTTTTGCAATTCTCCTTTCTGAGTGCATCCTCAGGATCTGTCACGACATTATTTCGTATCAGTTCCTTCGTTTTGTCTGCCATATCGGCCGGGTTTTAAACTTTCTGCCGCATCGGCTGTTGTTTTGCTTTGATGCACTTATCATACGGGATCTTACGGATTCTGATAACGCAGCGGAGATTGGATATGGGAGGGGTGCTGTTTTGATTCAAAAGAAAATGTGCACAATCAAATGGCATTGAAATTGTGCACTTTGACGTCTCAATAATTCTGTTTCAGGAAAGATTTCCGGCGGAGAGGGGCGATTTTTAGGGTTGCAGAGGAGGGTTGTCTTTGGGAATGCGGCAGAGAGGGTATATTATCAGGTGAAAGGGAATTATTTGCATTGAAATGCGAAAAATGTTCATTATATAATATTGAAAACGCAGGCTGTTCGTTTCTTTAAAACAGTGAGGTGTCTTCATGCGCGTTTTAATATGCGGAATTGAGCGGGAAACCGCAGAGATGATACGGGACTACGTTGACTGGACAGGGCTGGA
Source organism: uncultured Eubacterium sp. (assembly GCA_964601425.1). Lineage (GTDB taxonomy): Bacteria > Bacillota > Clostridia > Lachnospirales > Lachnospiraceae > CADBRN01. The sequence continues at coordinate 16,086 of CAZRNI010000009.1, forward strand.
TCTCACCTTCACCGGCATTACCGATCCGAATCCGATTAATCCGAATGCCGTCCTGCTTGAAAATCCCGAAATTGTCATTACAGGCATCGGCGTGCCCGTGTTTGACGGCTTAAAACTGGTGGAAGCCGCACGCAATGCCGACCTGAAAACCCGCTTCATCATAGTCAGTCATTTTCAGTCTTTCGATTACGTGCAGACAGCGCTTCGATATGATGTATCCGACTATCTTCTTCTTCCGCTGGATGAGCGGGAGCTGAATCTCTCCCTGATGCGCGTGAAGCAGGCAGTTTTCACTGCAGGGCAGTCTTTTGGCTTTATCCGCTATGAGCTTGATCAGACCAGACGGCAGCTGCGTCAGGAGTTGCTGCGCGCTGTGGTTGCCTGCTGCAATATGAAGAACTTCTATACGGTTGAGGAAGATTTTTTCCGTGAAATCAAGGACAATGAATACGCGTTCTGGACAATGAAATTTGACTCGAACCTTCCCCTTGAAGAGCGGCTGCCAATCATGGATGCAGCCATGAAGCAGACTCATTTCAAAGTTGACAAATACCTCGAGCCGAAGAACACACACTACACAACTGTCCGCTATATCAATAACATTCAGATTCTGTTGTGTTCTCCCGATCTTTCCGGAAAGCCGGAGTTGCTGGAACAGCTCAGTACAGATCTTTTTTCGATACTGTCTGAGGTCATCGGAGCATACCCCGGATTTCACGGAACGCTTGCGATGGGACCATGCATGCGGGGAGCAGGCACATTGGAAGAAGCCGTTGTGACAGAAATGTGTGCGACGCGGTCACGGGCGCTGGTCGGCGCGGACCGCATCATTCCGCCCTCAAAAACCTATCTGATTGAAGATACGTATTCTTTTACAGAAGAAGAAAAGGCGTCCTTTCAGAATCTTGTGGACTGCTGTGACGTAGAGGGACTTCTCTCAATGGTACAGATGGTGTTTCAGAACAGCTCCGTCCTGAAAGAACGCCCGTTTATGATCATCCGCATCGCGCGGGATATGCTGGATCGCTTCATCCATCTCGCAAAGCTGGCAAAGCCGACCGTCAATATCGAACAGATCAACAAGCTTTTTAATGTACATGTGGATTATATGTGGAGTGTTGATTATATTCTCTCGACGCTTCGCATGTGTTTCAATGTTTATTTCGATGATGTTGCAGAGGGTTCCTCCACTGCCACAAACCAGTACATACAGTCAATCAGACAATATGTGGCCGGGCATTACCGCGAAAAATGCTCTCTGGACGCAGTGGCAAATGAAGTCCATCTGAATCCCTCTTATCTGAGCTGGCTCTTTAAGGAGGAGATGGGAATCACTTTCAGTCAGTTCGTACAGTCCTGCCGCATGGAATATGTGAAGAAGCAGCTTTCTGATACGGATTACACCGTGCAGGTAATCGCGGAGCAGGCAGGCTACAGTGACCTGAAACATTTCAGGAAGCTGTTTAAGAACACAACCGGTATGACGCCGAACGATTACCGGAATCTTTACCGCTAATACGCAGTATTTACACACCTTCAGCAGCAATTCTCTCATGAACTTTTTCTTACACGTAAGCGGATCATGATTGTGATCCGCTTTTTTTCGATTCGGCCTTCCTGCGGAGATATTTCACCCGGATTGGACAAATCAGGGAGACCGGAACCGCGAACAGAATCAACCAGAACCAGGAAGCTCCGACCTGAATCACTCCGGTAATCGTATGAAAATCAAATTGTGCAAGTATACATGAAACTGACGAAAAACAGGCTGCGCTTACGGCAAATCTGTACTTTCTGAATAGGTTGTCTTTTTTCAGATTCGACCAGATCGGGTGCTCCGCCCAGCGCTGACTCTGTGTATAAAGCATCACCGGGCCGGTAGACGCAAAACACGCAGCCAGAAGCAGCGGATACAACAATGTAACCGCCGACTCTCCGGCTGCGTCGGACGCTTCCAGTATATATATCGGCGCCTGCAGGTTTCCGGGCCAGCGCCCCTGCAGCAGCACCGTCATGCCGCATTTAACAATCAAAAGCAGAACAACGCCCGTGAGAACCGTTTTTCTGAGATCCTTTGCACTTTTTAATCCTGTCCAGGTTGATATTGATACATTGACAAGGCTTGCCTGCTGTCCCCATGCACAAAACGCCAGCCAAACGGCAGAAAGATAAGAATACCCCTCTCCCATCTGATGTGTGCGCTGAATCTCAATTACCCTCGGCAGTGCCTTTGGGATACCCGCTGTCAGAACAAGTAGAATCAAAAAAACAATACAGATTGTCATTCCGGTTCCAAGCCCCTGGAGGAACCTGATCCCGGCGACCGTCAGTACCAGATACATTGCTGTCACAAGCAGCACACCCGTTCTGTAAGGCACACCTGGATAATCTCGAAGCAAAGTTGCCGCACCTGATATCGTTCCGGCTATATAAATCGGGTAAGACAGAACTATGAACAACTCAAGAAGCGGAACAAGTTTTCTGTCCGCGGGATACCATACGGCGTGCAGCCAGTCTGCATAACCCCTGCATCCCTTCAACCGCGCAAACTCATTTCCCCAATAGAAATACCAGCCTTCTCCGGCAGTAGCCGTAATACTCAGCCAAAGTCCGATCCAGCCGGTTTTCACAAAAAAATTCATCATATTGGCACCGGAGGCAGTTCCGCCGCCCATTTCAGCTCCGAACCAGACCTAAGCCATGGCAATCGATGACAGCGCTGCAGAAATGCAGCCGCTTTTTTTGTTTTCACATAATTTAAAAATATGCCAGCACCCCTGTTTTTATTTCGGTTATATTTTTATGTAGAACTCACTTAACTACACTTTTATTCCTTTGGTATACTATTTACATAAATCCTTTTTGTTGATGTGTCCTGCCCTTCCGCTTTCCTTTACAGGCCCGGCAGGCCGACATGTAAGATAACTGCAGAAATGTATCAAAGAAAAACATGTGTTTACAGAGGAGGAGAATTCCATGAAATACGTCACCGATCATCACGATTCACAGTATTGGATTCTGCACGAGGCACTCGCCGCATACAACCGTCGGAATTCCGATGAACCGGGCGAGATTCCCGAGGATCCCGATCAGGCGCTGCTGATTCTGCTCGCACAGCGTTTTCCCGGGCGGAAGCAGGGAGATTTCACCACAGACGATCTGGAAAAACTTCCGGATCAGCTTCGCGTAGAATTGATTGATGGCCGGATATACCTGATGGCTGTTCCATCCGACATTCATCAGACCATTGCCGGCACGATTTATGCCCGCCTGCTGGATTTTGTTCTTACACATAACAGCCCCTGTCATCCGATGATCGCCCCGTTCGACGTGCGCCCGGATGCAGACAAAAAGACCTCCGTCCAGCCGGATGTGCTTCTGATCGCCCGCAGATCTGCGTCTGCCCTGAATAAAAATTTCTTCAATGGAGCACCTGCTCTTGTCATTGAAGTGCTGTCTCCTTCCACACAGAAGCGGGATCGCACGATCAAGCTGCAAAAATATATGAAATCCGGTGTCAGAGAATACTGGATCGTCGATCCGTTCCGACGCCAGGTCATCGTATATTTATTCCGTGACTGTACAGAGTACGACGTCCGTATCTATACATTTTCGGACCGCATTCCTGTTTCAGTCTGCGAGGGTGGGTGCATACTGGATTTTTCTGATATTACAAAGGCGCTGGCACATCTGGAGTCCATGACTGATGCATAATGTCTGTTGGGTGTCCGGTCTGTAGTCTGGTACAGCGTTCGCAAAATAACTGGCCTGATGCGTAGAATGATTGCCCGAGAGTGCGTGCCTGAAAACGCAGGCGTAGCGAGCTACGTCGAGGCTTTCAGGTACGTGCTATCGGGATAAGCAGGCAAGCATTTGGTCCAGTTATTTAAGATACGCTGTACTAGTTTGCTTTATGATGCGGCCGGATCCCGGCGGCTTGCAGCCGCGGCCCACGCACTTCCGATGAGATTGCTTCCCTCAACCGCGCAGAACCGGTAATACCGCCCCTGCTCCAGTGTAATGATCTGGTGCGCGTAGTAGATGATCCGCTCGCGAAGCGCCTGGAATTTCTGCCAGGTCGACCCCTCGACAATGATCGTGGCCGGCTCTGTGCGGTGCGTCCCGGTATCACAGTGCTCCATGATCGCCGCGAGATGGCAGACCACCAGATATGCAGCGCGGTCGACGATTTGATCCGCGATCTTCAGGGCATAGTCTCTCTCTTCTGCCGTCCGGCAGAGCGATGCAATGGCACTTTCCCCGTAAGGATCCTCCGTAAACAGGCTGAGCTCGGCGGTTTCGATCCCGCCCTTTTCGAGAAGGCGCGCGCGGAATGCATTGTCCGGAAGCCCTTCTGCGGCGTCACGATCAGCCTTGTCTTTGATCCCGTCACATTTCTCACAGGCATCCAGCAGCGCATAATACAGGTTGTTGCCGAGATAGGCGCCGGAAATCTTCTTTTCCATCCAGGCGTCTCCGGGCATGGCGGAGTTTTCATCGAGCATGCGGTCAAAAGGTTGCATCTCAACCTTATTGAATTTCCCCGACTCAATATTGATGGCCATGTCATACGGAGCCGGTGCGATTTTCCCGATTTTTTCCGCCTTTTCAAGATACGCACTGTTGATGCCGGTACCGAGGATCATCCCGATCGCCGAATCATATGCTTCCGGCGCCAGCCGACTGCATCCTCCAAAGTATGTAGCCACCGTATCATTGAGCACACAGAACTGCAGCGGCTTTCTTCCCCTGCGCACAAGCTCTGCATTCATGGATTCTCCGATCAGCAGACCTTCTGAGCCGGTCACCTCAACATCCTTGCTGAACGCAATAATCTTTCCGTCCCGGTTCTTCTGGATTTCGGCCGGATAAGAAAAGCAGAAACCGCAGAGTTCAATGCCCTCCAGCAGCGGTTCCGCTGCATCAACAAGCTGTTCAAACAGCGCGTCTGCGGTAATTGTTCCTCCCGTACCGGGCATCTTCCCCTTTACGACACCCAGAACCTCAAATCCGTTCTCTCCAAACCGCACCCGTGCGACGCGCAGATTGGTTCCGCCGGCGTCAACCACCAGGATTGGGCTGCTGTAGGGGTTTGTTTCCGCTATTCCGAGGTAAGTCGGTATCATTGGAAGTGATGACGTTCCGCATAGACCCGCTTCCATTTCACTGATAAAATCCTGTATCTCTTTTCTCATTGTGCTGCTCCTCTGCAGTCTGTCTGACTGTCGAACGACTGACGCTTCCTTCTCGCTGATTACACCGCTTTTCACCAGGCAGCAGAGATCGTATTCAGCATACTCATATCATTGTAATCTGTCTGGTCTTCGTAATCACGATTTTAGCACAGAGAAAAACACGTTTCAACATACCTGTATTCGATGACAGGGCTCTGGCACGCTGGTTTTGATTTCCAACAAAAACGCGGAGCCTTCCGGCTCCGCGCTCTTTATTTTCAGGACGTTTTCAGCAAAACTTTTATTTGTTCTTGAACTCCTTCGGATCTCTGCTTCTCGCAAGGAAGTGCTCCATCGCGTACTTCTGATCTTCTGTCGCGAAGCACTGTGCAAAGCAGTTGCCCTCGAACTTCAGAGCGGAGTTGATGTCTGTCTGGTAGCCGACGTTGACTGCCTCTTTGACGAGAGAAACAGCGATCGGTGCCTGTGCAGCGATCTCGTTCGCGAGCTTCATTGCTTCATCCATGAGGCTCTCGATCGGATATACATAGTTTACAAGACCCATGTCAAGCGCATCCTGTGCAGTGTAGGTAGCACGTGCGGTGTAGAGGATCTCTTTTGCCTTGCCGAGGCTCAGGCCTCAGGCGCCAGTGCGCTGCATCCGCCGAAGTACGTTGCCACCGTGTCGTTGAGCACACAAAACTGCAGGGGTTGTCTGCCGCGGCGAATGAGCTCCGCGTTCATGCTTTCTCCGAGTACCAGGCCTTCAGAACCCGTTACTTCCACATCCTTGCTGAACGCAATGATCTTTCCGTCCCGGTTTTCCATGATGTCTGCCGGATAAGAAAAGCAGAATCCGCACAGCTCAATCCCGTCCAGCACCGGCTCAATGGCGTCCACCAGCTGGGTGATCAGTGATTCCGCGGTAATCGCACCGCCGGTACCGGGCATCCGGCCCTTTGTGGACTCCAGCACCTGAAACCTGTCCGCGGCAAACTGAACCCGCGCCACGCGCAGATTTGTGCCGCCCGCATCGATCACCAGGATCGGTTTCTCATATGCGCTGACCTCCTGAATGCCAAGATAGGTCGGCAGCATCGGCAGGGAGGAACCTTCCGCGAGACCCGCATTCATATGTTCCATAAATGATTTGATTTCTTTGCGCATGGCAATTGTCCTTTTGCATTGCAATCCACGTCGTAAATTCTGAAATTTTAAGGAAACGCTGATTAATTCGAGTCGCTTCCTCGTCCCCGATGAATTCTTCTCCCAGAATAAACGCCTGCGCGAGACCGTCCGGCGACGGCTGCACCTTATACTGCAGATGCACGCCGAACTGTGCACCGTCTCCCAGAAGATTCTCGAAGCGCGGCGTATCCTCCGGCGTCGAGATGATCAAAATGTCCCGGATACCCGCCAGCATCAGCGTGCTCAGCGGATAGTAAATCATCGGCTTGTCATAAACCGGAAGCAGCTGCTTCGATGTGACCATGGTCAGCGGGTACAGGCGTGTGCCGGCACCGCCGGCGAGAATGATTCCCTTCATAAAATGTGTTCCTTTCTACGTTGCTGTAAGCTGCTGCGGCTGTTTTTTCCTGGAATGGATTTGTGCTTCAGGCGAATCATTGCTTTTCCAGAACCTGCATCCGCTGCATGATCAGTTCCTGAAACGCAGCCCGGGCCTGCGGTGACAGGCAGGACCTTTCGATTGTTTCTGAAAACCGTGCCTGCATGGCAGTCACTCTCCTGATCAGGTTCTCTGCTGCCGTTCTGGGAATTCCGATTGTTTCTGCAAATATCAGAAAGTCTTTTCTCCTGATATGATTCTTCTTTCCATTCATTGTGAGTGCAAATACTTCCGGATCCTCCGGCAGAACCAGATTAACCGGCAGTAAATCATACGCCCGGGAAAGTCGAAACAGCCGCCTTCCGGGCTCCGTCTCAATTAATGAAAAATTTTCAAATGCATGCCTGAATTTCCTGTCACAAATGACAGTACAAGCCTCAGATATAATTCTGATAAATCAATTCCAGGCGTATCTGAATACCTTTTTATTATTTTTGCGCATTGTTCATAAGATCCTCTGTATTTATCCTGTGTCAGCCGGCCTCCCAGCTGGCAGAAGTCTTCCATCGCATAAGATTTTGTGACACCCGCTGTCGTCTGCCGGTCAATTCTCCGCGTAACATATGCAAGCCCTATCTCCGTACGCATGAGCGCATGCTCCACAGTCTGAACGCCTGCAAGTCGGGCAAGCCGCATGGTGAGATCCTCATATTCCGGAAGCCCGGTGTACTCCTCGGTTGGCGGCTTCAAGATAAATCCTGCCGGATAATCCACAATTGTCATCCGCAGTTCTCTCTCCTCCTGAGAAAGATGCAGAGACAGTTTTTCCGGCTGCCGATGAAAACAAGAGTTATAAAGTAACGCAGTTTTTTGAGCTGTTCC
>CAZRNI010000010.1:0-11316 GCA_964601425.1 uncultured Eubacterium sp.
TCCGTTTTCTGCCAGATCGACGTCCATCTCACGCATGGACAATACCATCATCATAATTTCGGCATTCACTGCCACGTCTTCTGCCAGAAGCACTCTCCGTCCCTTCAAATCTGCAGTCTGCTTTGCCAGCTGCGCATTTTTGCGATTGAAGGCTTCTCGGAATTCGTCAAGTACCGTTCCGGCAAAGAGCGGTTTGGCCGTAAATGAATCTACACCGGCGGCTTTCGCCTCTTCTTCGATGTCTTCCCAGTTATACGATGTCAGGATAATTACCGGCGTTGAATTTCCGACAATTTCCCTGATCCGTCTGGTCGTCTCGACGCCGTCCATTTCCGGCATTTTCCAGTCGATGAGAATCAGATTATACGGATCACGCCGTGCGTGACGCAGGGAAACCATTTCCAGTCCTTCTGCACCGGAGGTAGCTGCCTCACACTTAATTCCGACCTGACCAAGCACAACTTCCGCGTGCTCACAGGCAATCGGATCATCATCTATTACCAAGACACACATTTCATGCGGCTGAAGTGTGCCCGACTCGTTTTCGTTGCGTTTTCGCTCCGAATCCAGCAATGTGACAGTAACGGTAAATGTGGTTCCAACGCCCTTTTCACTCTCGACTTCAATGTGTCCGTTCATCAGTTCAACGATTCGTTTGGTAATCGGCATGCCGAGTCCGGTGCTTCCATAGCGGCTTGTTGTGGAAGAATCCTCCTGCGGGAACGGATCAAAAATCTTGGGCAGATAGGATTTGCTCATGCCGATTCCGGTATCACTTATTGTGAACTGAAGCGTTGACTTTTTATCAAACCGCGCCTTTTCCTCAACTATAAATGTAATGCTGCCGCCCTCCGGCGTAAACTTTACAGCATTTCCGAGAATGTTAATCATCACCTGGCGAAGCTTCATATCATCACCGATGTAATAATCATTTACATTTCCGTTGATTCTGCATTCGTAGTTTATACCTTTATCGCGGCACTGTCCGCTGATCATTGTGTTAACCTGACCGAGCGCTCTTGCAAAGGAAAACTCTTCGCTCTTGATAACCATTTTTCCGGATTCGATCCGGCTCATATCCAGGATGTCATTGATAATGCCGAGCAGATGATGTGCGGAGGTCCCGATTTTCTCAAGATGATCCCGCGTGGTTTCAGATAGACCCGGCTCGTGCAGTGCAATATTATCCAGACCGATAATCGCATTCATCGGTGTCCTGATTTCATGACTCATATTGGAGAGGAATGCCGTCTTTGCCTTATTTGCTTCTTCCGCAGCTTCCAGCGCTTCGGCAAGCGCCTGGCTGTGTTCCATCGCTTTGCGGGTTTCCCCGTCGGTATCAGCAAAACAAGCCCCAACATTATTGATGATCTCATCATCATTATTATTATTTTGTGAACGGTCAACCTTCGCAAAACGAACGGTTTCATAGGAATCATGTTCGTGACGATGCACCAGATAGGTATATGAGATTACATTTTTCTCCTGTAAACCGGCCCGGATTGCATACGGTTGTATAAATGCCAGAAATTCATCCAGATATTTTTCTGTAATATATTGTTTCGCATAGGCTGTTACAGATTCCAGATAGCGGAACCGGTCGCCGACTTTAAATCCGGTTCCGTCAAGATCACTGTGTGACTGGTAGCACACACCTTCATCTTTATCCAGTTCCAGATAATACACACTCCAGTAGTCGGATGAAAGTGCCGAGATCATTTTCTCATTCTGCGCGCGCCGGTTTTCTCCTTCCAGAAGCTTCTCCTGCAGTCTCAGGCGTTCTTCGAGTTCCTGCTGGCGAATTCGTCCCTCTGCTTCTGCCTGCTTGATCCGTGTCATTTCCGTAATATCGACACACATCCCGAGTAGACAAAGCTTTCCGGTTCCGTCATAAAATGTCAACTTTGTTGTCTGTAAATTACGGGGATTGCCGACCGCATCCGGCACATCCTCAAAAAATACATAAGGTTCATTCATTGAAGTTGCGCGCCGGTCATCTTCTACAAAATGATCTGCCGTCTTACGATCAAAAATGTCGTGATCTGTCAGCCCGACCACGCCGTCCGGTGAATCCTTGTGCGCATATTCTGCAAACGACTGGTTGCAGGCAAGGTATCTCCCGGTTTCCACTTCTTTGGAAAATGTCATTGCGGGCATATTGGTTAACAGTTCGCCGACTGATCCCATCAGATCTGCAATTCTGCTGGCAGCCTTTGCCTCCTCCGTCAGACGCAGATTATCCGCTTCTGTTATTTTTTGAACATGAGAAAGCAGGAGAATGTATGCAAACATAACCCCGATAAAAAAACAGCACGGCTGGAAGGGATAAATTGCATCCACGGAAATCCAATAAGTGTAAATAAAAACACCCAATGCAGGAATAATGGAAAAGCCAAGAACTGTAAACAGCGTCCTGCGGTCATTTCCGTGTTCGTTGATAAGACGGATTATGATTCCGATTACAGGAATAAAATAATAGACCAGATTCAGATTAGAGAAAATTCCGAATGACGGACCGCGTGTATAGCGGTTTGCGGCATCGCCGATCTCCCACAGAAGGCCCGTACCAAACATGGTAAGAATGACAAGTGCAAGATTGAAAAGCCACGGAACAGCAAACAGCACATTCCATTTCTTCGTATAAATCCGGCTTCCTGCAAAATGCTTTGCAAACAAAAACCAGATATACGGCAACGTAATGTAAACCAGATAAAACAAAAAGTTCAGGAGCACAAATACACTGCGGTTAAACTGCTCACCCGTGTAAACCACGATCCACAGGCAGTCCATCGCAACATAAAACATGCTCGTTCCGATCAGGATTAACGAAATTTTCCGGTGCTCACTCTTCTTCAATTTATTTTGAACGTCAACCAGCATAAGCGTCAGGCCGATAAATAACAGCGTCGCGGTCATCGCATACGTAATGGTCATAACTAATTCTCCCTGTCAGGCTGCAACTACGGGAACAAAATGTGAACCGGGCCAGCCCCAGAAACCAGACATAAATGTGAACATGGCCAGCCCCCTCATTCAATCAAAACGCGAATGGGGCAACCCTTTATACGATTATATCATATTTTCACAATATTTCCCTGCAAATCATATATGTACCCGCAATTCCCGCAATTCTTTTCATTCGTGATTTCTGATCGCGCGTGAGCTGCCAGAGGCTCAATTCAGAGCATAAAAAAGCCATATCCCGGCCGGTGTTTGGTACCAGCGGGGATATGGCTGCCGATTGTTATTATTTTACTTTTATTTTTTTAGCTGCGGACCACGGACCATAATATGTTCTTCCATTGATCTTATTGTAAGCGCGAACTCTGACCGTCCATTTTCCTTTTTTAAGTTTTTTAATCACCTTTGAGATTGTTTTCTTTTTAGTTTGTTTTACCGTAACCTGTTTTGTTTTTTTGCCTTTTTTCAGTACGACCTGATATCCAGTTACATTCTTAGCAATACGTTTAAAGTACACTGTTGCCTTCTTTTTACCGGCTTTTGCTTTTGTCAGTTTTACCTTTGCCGGAACATAGTTTTGTGAAGACGATGCTGAAGCAGTCTGTGTTGTGGTCTGTACAGTGGGTTTTGGCGGTGTTACCACTGTTCCACTATTGGCAGGTGGATCAAGTGAGAGATTTTCTGCCGGATCAGCAGGCGCTGCAGACAGATCTGCTGTTTTAATACCATTATTATTCGCATATGTGTAGCTCGAAGAACCTGGTCCACAATAGATTGTCATGTTCGGATTGATCGCTGACTTTGTATTAAATCCAACACACATACTATACATAAGCGGATCGCTTCCGGTTCCCTTTACTACGACCGTTTTTAATGAAGTGCAGCCAAGAAAAGCTTCACTTTCTATATATCTTACTGTAGAAGGAATCGTTATCATTTCCAGATCGGAGCAATCTCTGAATGCCTGCTGTCCAATCGTGTCCATTCCTTCGTACATATAAATCAACTTCAAATTATAGTCCCCGTCAAATCCAGATGCATAAATTCGCTCCAGTGTTTTAGGAAGCTGAACTTTTTCAAGAGAGATGCACATGCTGAATGCTCCGGAGCCGATTGTCTTTACGCCTTCCGGGATGCGAATTTCGGTTATTCTTGTATTATTACACAAGAGTTGTGGGATTGCAGTGATTTTAGAGGGCAACGTGACCTTTTTCAGTGAAGTACAACCTCCTAAAATACTTTCACCCATACTGGTAACGCTATCCGGAAAGGCAAACTGTGATATTCCCGTCCCTGCAAATGCATACATACCAACTGTTGATACCCCTTTTCCAAGCGTCGCGGATGTCATGTATTTACAATCCATAAATGCCTGTCTTCCAATATAGGTAACAGAATCCGGTATGATTACTGATTTCACTGAATTATTACCCTGGAAAGCATAATCAGCGATCTTTTGTACATTATAATTTCCAATCTTCGACGGTATCGTCAAATCCCAATTTGTTCCCTGATACCCTTTTATTACAGCGTAAACATCACTTCCACTTCCTTCCGTGGAATATTTCCATCCATCTGCACTGGTCATTACATCTTCAGCATGGATATGCACAGGTGTTAACCAAAGCAAAAAAGACAGAAAAACCAATCCCGCAATAAACCATGAATAATATTTCTTTTCATTAAAAAGTTTCATAAGATCACACTCCTCTTTTTAATGGCGATTTCGGACTATCTAATACCTGTGTTTAAGAAAATTATATCTTATTATATTTAGAAATTATTGCATCTTGCCTTTCTGGCAATGACAAACGCGCAATTTTACCGGGAATATGTTAAGATATATCAAGATATAGGAATTTATGCCGTCAGGCAAAAAGCGGCGGAATGGAGAACAGCTATGAATTTTGCAGAACTGCTGAAAGAATATATGAATCTCACTAACTTGAATGTTGGTACGCTTGCGGAAGTCTCCGGTATCTCGGCTTCTTCCGTCAGCCGTTATATCAATGGCAAGCAGACGCCGGGATCTGAAACCATTCGAAAACTGGCGGCTGCACTGTCACATGAATCATCAAAATCTATTTGCGAGAACAGCGCCGGAAAAACCTCTGAATATACTTCCGGCAACGCAGTCGTGAAAACATCAGAGAATGCTTTCACGAATACCAAAGAGAATGATTCCGAAAAAACTTCAGAAAATGAATCACGTTTGACAGAAGAAGCAATTTATAATGCACTGCAGAACGCGGCCTCAGGCATTAGTGTGGATTATGCATCCTGTATCCAAAATCTGGAGCAGATTCTTTCCATGCTCGAAATCAGCAACAAGGAGCTGGCTGATTTGTTGTCCTATGATCCATCTTATATTTCCCGCGTACTTGCCGGCACCAGAAAGCCGGCAAATCTGTCTCAGTTCCTTACTGCCATCGCAGACTACATAGGACGCAGATTTTCCGGAACGCCGCAGGGCGAATCTATTATGAAGCTGGCAGACGAAACTCTTTCTGCAACTGATTTCTCAGATACAGATCATTCTGCTGAATATTTCTCAGATGCAGATCACTCTGCCGAATATTTCTCAGATACAGATCACCCTGCCGAATATTTCTCAGACGCAGATCACTATCACGCTGTTGCCCCAACTCCCTCCGCAGCAGATCTCTCCGCCGCAGTAATGTCTTATCTCGGGAAAGAGCATTCCCGCGAAAAACCGCAGCTTGCCAGCTTTCTCAGCAAGCTGGACGAATTTGATCTGAATGAATTCATGGCATCCATCCATTTTGACGAAATCAAAGTCCCGACGCTCCCTTTTCAGCTGCCGACCGTAAAAACTTATCAGGGAATTCAGGAAATGATGCAGGCCGAGCTTGATTTTATGAAATCCGTCGTTCTGTCGAAGTCCACTGACGATGTGATTTTTTACAGCGATATGCCGATGGAACAGATGTCCAGGGACGCCGAATTTCCAAAGAAATGGATGATGGGGCTGGCCATGATGCTGCGCAAGGGACTGACTCTGCAGATCATTCATGATGTCCACAGACCGTTAAATGAAATGCTTCTGGGTCTGGAAGGATGGATCCCGATGTACATGACCGGACAGGTCATGCCCTACTATCTCCGGGAGCAGACCAATCAGCACTTCATGCATTTTATCCGCTCCGCCGGGAACGCAGCGATTTCCGGCGAGGCTATTTACGGAAAACAGGAAAACGGAAGGTATGTCGTAAGCAGAAATGCCGGCGATGTCGCTTATTACCGTACCCGGGCGTTTGATCTTTTAAACCGGGCTGTGCCGCTGATGCAGATTTACCGGCAGGAAAAGATGAATTTGTTCCAGTTGAAAATGGATGAAATACGAAACCATGAGAATCAATTTATACATATAGGTTCTGCTCCTCCGCTCTTTACGATGTCTGCGGAACTGCTCTCCGAAATACTTTCAGAAAGCAATCTTTCTGCCGCAGAAAAAAATGCGGTTAAAAACTGGCATGCAGCGCAGGTTAAGCAGGCGGATAAGAATCTGTCATCCAAGGCAGAAAAAGACACCGTTACATATCATTTCCACTTGCAAAGATTTGCAAACTCTGCAAACAAAGAAAACCATGAAAACAATGAGAAAAAAGAAAGCAATGAAAACGAGACGTACCGTCAGGTACGCCTCGCGATCTCAGAATTGATTTTGTCAAATGATCTGTGTTATTCAGAAAAAACGTATCTTTCACATCTGAAAGAAACGGAAGCGTATGCAAATACACACGAAAACTTTGTGCTGACATCAGAAGAAATTACTGCATTTCGCAACATCGACATCTGCATTTGTCCCGGAAAACACGTGCGCGTCAGCAAATGCAATGCGCCGACCATTCATTTCCTGATCTATCATCCGAAAATGGTAAAGGCGTTTGAGGAATTTCTTCCCTATGGTGCAGGGCAATTTTCATAACCCGAATAATAGCGAGTAGAACTTCCGGATAACAGGAGCATCTGCCATTGGCTATGAGGTCTCGCCCCGTATTCTATTCTATCGCTTATCCTTGTCGATAAACTCAAGCGTAATCACAGTCAGCAGGGCAAACAGGATCACAAACCCTGCCAGATCGATCCAGTACGACACGATGTTGCTTCTGGAGTTTTCGTAATCCGGATTTTGTCTCGCATGTGCGGCTTTTTCACTGATGTGCTCTTTGAGCTGTTGTTCGCCGACGATGCTGTACAACTCACCGAATGTCATGTCCTCGTCATCTGTCACTTTATCATTCCGCATTTGATCAAGGAGGTTTCCGATGGTCACAGAAGGGAGATTGTTGGTATCTGCCTGTGACGCGATTACTTTCATACCCGGACCGGATACTGTGTAATTTGTGATCGGATCCGCCCAGTTTGGCAGATTGAACAGACCGCCGGAAAATATCAGCTGAAATATTAATATGAACGGCATGACTGTCATGGCTGCGGTTGTGGAGTGCGACAGTGAAGAAATCCACAGCGACAGCATATCCGCAGCATAGGTGATCAGGAAAAATGTGATCCCGATATCCAGCAAAAACCATGGTGTTAAAAGTCCCTGGGCCGGATATTCTATCCCGATCGCATAAGTAACGTATAATGTAATACCCGTCTGTAAAAGACACAGCAGCGCCTGGTACAGCATATGTGAAGCAACGTAAGAGGATATATGCATGCCGGACCGGTGTTCGCGCTTAATTACATCGCGCTCGCGGCAGATCACCTGGATTGAATTGAAAAAGCCGTTCCAGATGCAGACACATACAAGAGCAAACGATCCCACCTGCGTGCCTTCCATGGTGACAAACATCCGTCTGTGCAGTACCATGCCGACCATACCGGCGATCAGTGCTGCCATCGGAAGCACCTTCCAGTCATTCTGGTAAATGAACATGCGAAGCATTTTTCCGAGATATATCCCGATCTGTGCTCCCCGGCCGCGGTGCCTTACTTTGAATTCCTGAGAAATCGTATTTGTCTTGTCCTCAGCCATTCTGCACCTCCATCTGTTCCGTGACGGATTCATCTGTTGCGTTCTGCAGTGAGATGTATTTCATCACATATTCATCAGCACGTCCGTCGCCGCCTTCTTCTACACTGTTTACACTCTTTACGATTTCTTCCATACGGTCACATCCGAAGAATTTCCGCGCTTCTTCAACACTTCCGTAAAATGCCAGCCGGCCTGTCATCGCTGAATCTTTTGCCAGCACAATCACATCATCGAACAGGTCGATAACGCGGTCCGGCGTGTGTGTGATTACGATAACAATTCTGCCGGTATCTGCTATCTTTCGCAGCCGCTCAAACAGTTCCCGCGCCATTACCCCGTCGAGACCGGAATCCGGCTCATCCAGAATGAAAAGTCCGGGATTGGAAATGAATTCCATCGCGATCGACAGGCGTTTTATCTGGCCGCCGGATAGTTTTTCCACCAGACTGCTCTGGACGGCTTTCAGGCCGAACATCTCCATAACCTCATCGACGCGCTGCCTGCGCTGCTCCGCGGATAAATCCTGCGGCATGCGCAGCTTCGCAGTATCCAAAAGCGTATACAGTACCGTATCCTTGCTCCGGATCATATTGGTTTGCGGTACAAATCCCACTTCATACTGCATTTTTTTATACTGCTTATACATATTCCGGCCGTTCAGCAGAACCTCGGCCTTTGCCTTTTCATAACCGTTAACCGCATTCAGATATGTTGTTTTTCCGGCACCGGAACCTCCGAGCAGCAGAACCATATGGCCCTGCGGAATATTCATATGAATATCACGCAGCAATATCTTCTTCTGGAAAAACTCCGTCGTTGAACGCTCCTCAAGATTCACGCTCAGACCCGTGTCCATTACTTCAGCATTGCCGGCAGAAGAAATTCTTTCCAGCTCTGCCTTCATATCCGCAACCTTCCACCTCGGCTGGTATTTCGGACTGAATCCCCAGATTACGGCCGCAATACCGTTCAGGAAAACCCAGAGCACGATCCATCTTTTTCTGACATTGTAAACTTCTGTCAGACCGGCGTAGATTCGAATGCTGTAAACGATATGAATCAGGGAAAACATAACGAGCAGAACCATCAAAAATATCGCTGTATAATTCGACCGGCTCACCATCTGCATGATTGGTGCCGTCCCGGAGATCAGACTTATAACCCACTCGATAAAGGTGATCACAGACCAGACACGTCCCTCCGGTTCACGGCCGGCGCAGAGGGAAATGTGATATTCCCGCGCCCCGGGGATCAGCGCCCACCATCCCTTCAGACCGGATTTCTCCAGAATCTTCCAGGAACCGGCGATAAAAAGGATCATCAGCAGCACACCAAAAACACCGGCGTTGCCAAATAAAAGCAGAAGTATAAATTTGAAAATATTAAACTGTCCTGCCAAGGCGATGTACTCCTTCCTTCTAAGTACGAACAGAGTTAGTGAACAGGGTTTGGCTCCATTTACAACATAATCATATGTATAAGCGGGCCGAACCCTATTATACAGCCCCTTTTTACAACAGTCCGATCTGCCGCATGGCACGATATAAGCCATCGGCTTCGAGCGGGGGAGCCACGAGATCGGCACTGGCTTTTACAGCGTCGGGAGAATCTCCCATCGCGACGCCTGTGCCCGCGAACTGCAGCATCTCGATGTCATTGTGACCGTCGCCAAAGGCTGCCGTTTCTTCACGCGGCAGATCCAGATGATTCATGACAGTCCGGATTCCGGACGCTTTTGTAATCTTTGTCTGCGTGATTTCTCCACTGTACGGATCCGGCTTGTTAAAGCTGGACGGATTTACCTTGAGCTCCGGTCCGAGTTTTTCGGACATGGTTTTGTGATCAAATGGTGCTTTTTCGTACAGCATGCTTAAGATCGCATCGCCTGAAGCTGCTATTTCTGCTTCCGGCCTGCCTTTTTCGCCTCTTCCAGTGCTGTTTTTGTGGATGGAATCAGTTCATTTCTCCCAAATCCAACCAGTGTGCCGTCGATATCAAAGAAACATAACATTGTATTAGAGTTCTTCTCCGTTTGTCGCAATTACATTTTTGTACCAGTCAAAAGATTTCTTTTTGCGGCGTGCAAGTGTGCCGGTTCCGTCGTCGTACTTCTCTACAAATATGAAGCCATAGCGCTTTGCCATTTCTCCGGTTGAGGCGGAAACCAGATCGATGCAGCCCCACGGAGTATAGCCCATCAGGTCAACGCCTTCTTTGACAGCTTCTCTCATCTGCTCAATGTGCTTGCGAAGGTAATCGATGCGATAGTCATCCTGGACACTTCCATCTTCTTCGATCTTGTCGTAGGCGCCAAGACCATTTTCAACGACCATCAGCGGAATCCGGTAGCGGTCGTAAATCTCATTGAGAGAATAACGCAGTCCCTTCGGGTCGATCTGCCATCCCCAGTCTGAGCTTTCCAGATATGGATTTTTCTTACCCGCAATCAGGTTGCCGTCAGATTCTTCTCCGCCAGCACCAATGCAATTGCTCATATAATAACTGAACGTATAGAAATCCACTGTTCCTTCCTTCAGTTCTTCCGCATCGCCCGGCTCCATCTTAATCGAGATTACCGTGCTGATCCCAGATGCTCTGCGCGTATGACGGATATTCGCCGCGCACCATGACGTCAGAGCAATACCAGTTCATTTCACGCATATGTGCCTGATTCATCAGGATATCATCCGGATTACAGGTGCTCGCGTAAGAAGTCACAAAGCAGATCATGTTGCCAAGCTGAAACTCCGGATAATGCTCATGCTGTTTAACAGGGACATAAGGTCCTGATAAATCCATATTTCATCAATTTCTGATGAATTTACTGTCTGCGGGATTATCCTGCAGCTCCGTGTAGCGCTCCACTGTCATGTGCAGGTCGTATTTTTCACGGAGACGCGCGATCTCTGCCATCATCGGACTTGCGTGATGCCGGTCAATCGCGTCCTGATCCTTCCACGCATCAATGAGGAGAATTGTCTCAGGATCGTCAAATGGCGTGTAATACTCATACCGAAGATTTCCTGCCTCCGCACGGATTGCATCGACGACTCCGGAAGAAACCATTTCATCTGCAAAAGCTCTTGCGCTTCCATTGGTGCAGGTATAGCGGATATTGATCGTAAGCATATAATCCCCCCAAAATTGTACATAATATCATTATTTCGGGCTTGATATTTATATAATTTTACCAATGTATATAGGTTGACGCAAGTGAAAATAACGACTGCGGCTGAAGTTGGAATTTGAACGGGAACCGGTCTTAAAAAATGGCCCTAAAAAAATGAACGGGGCCAGACCCCGTTCATTTCTCGATCACATTTATTTTGCGCGGGTCGGAAAGAATCCGC
>CAZRNI010000010.1:11349-17827 GCA_964601425.1 uncultured Eubacterium sp.
ACAGACACTTTCACACTGACCGCACTTGATACATTCGCTGGCTTTTCCGTGGCCGGCAGAGACCGTGTTGTGGTAATAACCCACCTGACTGGAGTAGCTTCCTGTCGTACGCATGATGCTGTTGTAGGCAGCGAAGTAAAGCGGGATCGCGATGTTTTTCGGACAGTCATGCGTACAGTACGCACAACCTGTGCAGGGGACTGCTGTATTTGCATTGATAATTTCAGTAACCTTCGCGATTATTTCCTCTTCTTCCGCATTGAGCGGTGTAAACGGTGAGAATGTTTTGCAGTTGTCCAGCACCTGATCTGCAGAATTCATGCCGGAAAGTACACGGGTGACGCCCGGCTGACTCGCAGCAAAACGGAATGCCCAGCTGGCGACGGACGCATCCGGAGCATAATCCTTCAGCAGTTTCTCTGCTTCTTCCGGGATGTTGACAAGCGTTCCGCCTTTGCACGGCTCCATGACTGTCACCGGCTTGCCGTAGCGATTTGCGACCGCAAGACACTCCCGTCCGCGCACATTGGTCTGATCCATATCCACGTAGTTAATCTGCAGCTGGATGAAATCCAGACAATCCCCGTACTCCGCAAGAATCTTATCGAGCAGCTCCGGCGTATCGTGGAATGACATGCCGGTATGACGGATTTTCCCTTCTTCTTTTTTCTTCAGAACAAAATGAAATGCATCGTACTGCCGGCATTTCTCATAGACATTCAATCCCATATTGTGCAGCAGGTAATAGTCGAAGTACTCCACACCGCAGTTCGTAAGCTGCTCGTTAAAAATCGCCTCCATATCCTCAGCATCCTTGAAATCACGAAGCGGCATTTTTGTCGCCAGTTCGAAGGCGTCTCTGGGATAACGGTCAACCAATGCCTTTTTGATTGCCTTTTCACACTCGTATCCGTGATATGTATAGGCAGTGTCAAAATAGCGGAATCCCTGTGCCAGAAAGGTATCGAACAGGGTCTCAATCTTTTCAAAATCAAATGTTTCCGGATGCCCTTCTTCCAGAATCGGAAGACGCATACAACCAAATCCAAAATTCTGCTGATTCATGTAAACCTCCTGTTATACATACAATGATTCTAATACATGCCGAACCAATGGCTGCAGACAGCAAGTGATGTTCGCTGCCAATTTACAATTAGTTGACAGTTGATGCCTGTCATCTGCTGCTCCTGCCTGTCTATACTATACACGATATTACATGATTTTACAGCATTGAGATTCCGGCCTGCTCATTAAAAACAGCTGTCTCACCATTACCGGCAAGACAGCTGCTTCTGCATTATCGCATTTCACACGCTTCAATTTCGTCATTATCATCCTGCCCTGCAGTCAAGCGCTTCATCAGCCAGACTGTCAGTCACATGATTAATCATCGTCATCATCCCCGTCATCATCATCATCATCTGCTTCATAACGATCGTCATCATCGTTTTCAGACCTGTCATCATCATCATCTATTTCATATCTGTCATCGTCATCCCGGTCGTCCGCATCGTCATCATCGAAATCTACACCGGATGTACCGGCCGCAGTACGTATCACTTCCGTATCACTTTCCAAAATGGTTCCGTCATCGGCTTGCACATCTATTTCATATGTACGGCCGCTGTTTATGAATTCAACTTCATAAATGATAATGCCGTCATCACAATAGAATTCTACTTTTGCTGCCTCTGCCTGTGACTGTTCAATCCCGACGTGCCTGCAGGCTGCATCAAGTGCCTGATCCCGGCCGATGTATTTCTTTTCGCTGACGGTGCCGAAGATGGTTGTTCCGGTCTTTTCTTCTTCCTTACGGGTTTCTGATCCGGTTGATACATCGTTTTCGGACTGGCTTCCGTCATTCCCTGCCTGTGCATCTTTGACGTTCTGTTCAGTGTTGCTCTCGGCCCCATTGATCTGACTGGTCCATAGTAACAGCAATTCCTGTGTTGAGAGTTTTAGTAGTGAATCTTCACTTAAACGCTCATTCGCAGATACCAGGTTTTTAATGATCCAGGCCTTTCCTTCTGAGATTTGATTGTCTGCGGCGAACTGACGCAAGTTGTCGTCTGCCTGTACGTACTGCCCGACGATTGCCGCGCCGATCGACGAATTCTCAAGATAGTTTTTCAGACTCTCAGAGAGCGCAGATTCAATCGCCACACCCTCTTCTTTTTGATCAGATTCAACGGATACCAATACTGAATTGGAAATGTCGGTCAGATATCCGTTGGAGAGCATTCCGCCGACTACTGCATAGGATGCGACCGTTATATCAGAGCCGGTAAGATCCATCATGCTTACGATATCTTTTCCCTCTTCATTTAGTCCGACACAGGAAATCACGCGCTTGTCATTACCGATCTCCATCCGGACGGAAGGATTTACATCCAGTGTGACGGCAGCCAAAACAGCCTGCGCGCCAGTCACATTTTGTCCGTCGGACTGCCCTGACATATTCTGGCCGGATTGCCGCGCCTGATCTGTCTGACCTGCCTGTCCGGATTGTTCCCGGTCTGCCAGTCCTCCTGTCAGCTCCTGCTGTTGTCCGGACTGCTCAGACTGCATTCCCGGCGTCACCTTATTGATTCCGCTATTCAGACCGGCAGTGTTTCCGATATACCAGCCGACAGAGAATGTGAGCAGAAGTGCCGCGGCGGCAGCCGCAAATCGTACGATGACACTGCGCCCTGGTTTCTTCTTCGCAGCATTTTCCCGAATGCTTCCTGCGTTTCTCCGGCCGGCTTCCGGTATCGTTTCATCTTTGTCCGGCATCTCCGGAAATACATTTGATACAAAATCATCAGCAGTATTCAAAGATACAGTTTCGTCCACAGTTGATACAGTGTCAGCAGCATTCAGAGATACATTTTCGCCCACATTTGTTCCGGTGCCGGCATCATCCGCAATGCCTGCTGTCCCGGCATCAATCTCCGCCAGCAAATCATTCAGCATATCTGGGGTCTCTGCTTCGATTCGCCGCCTGATCATTTCATTTATCTTTTGCTCGTTCAAAGCGTCACCCCATTTCCGATCAATCCTTCTTTGACTTTCTTCAGTGCCCGGCGGTATTTGGAGAGCACGGTTGACTGATTCAGACACAAAATTTCTGCGATCTCGCGATGCTTCATCCCTGATACTGCGTGCAGCAGCACAATCATCCGTTCCGTATCGTCCAGAACTGTCAGAGCCGTATCCAGCACCAGTTTGTCTTCGACCGGCCCGTATGCATCAGGAGATGTCTCTTCTGTAAAGGAATCTCCTGCAACTTCTCTCCTGCTGCGCAGTTTGTTGTAAGCCGTGTTTTTGACAATCGTCAGGATAAATGCCAGCGGCTTTCCCTGCGGCACATAACCTTCTGCGCTCTTGTACAGCTTCAGGTAGGTATCATGCATGACATCCTCAGCATCCTCGCGATTCTTCAAAATGGACAGAGCAAACCCGTATACGCTGCTTTTGGTGGCCTCGTACACTTCTGCAAATGCTTCACGGTCGCCCGCAGCGATCCGTGCGATCAGATTTTCATCAAATACACTCTGTCCCATACTTCCAATACTCTTATTTCAGGTATTTTCTTTCCATTTCAACAATTTTTCCGGTCGGCGCAAGGATTTCATACTCGTACTTATAGTTTCCATTTTTAAATTTCACCTCATAGATCCATTCTCCGCTGTCCTTCTTATACTTGCATGTACCTGCTTTCACAACGGACAATTTTTTTCCGGAAGCCTTTGCTGCCTTTTTCCGTGCAGCCTTTTTTCCTATTTTTTCTTTCGATGTGTTTTTCTTATGGGCGTATTCGATGCTGTATTCTTTGATCACACCCGTTGCGGCATCGACTTTAATCTCATATTCATTGTTTTTCTTTTTGGAATGAAACTCGATTTCATAAATTCCTTTTTCGTACTCGCACTCATAATGGCGGATCTTTGACGCCTTCAGGCCAGCCTCCTTCAGCGCAATTGCCTTTGCCTCTTTTTCTGTAATATTGCCGCAAAGGCGCTCAGACTCAGTGTCATCAGCATCGTAATCACAAGCACCGCCGCCAGGATACTTTTCTTCACATATTTCATGACTTTTCCGCTCCTTTCATATTCTGAAATTGTTTCCTCTATATATAGTTAACACACCGGATCTCTGTTTTATTGCAGCGATCATCAATTTTTTGTTTTATCCATTCCATCATAATTCATATCGATTTTTAGTATGTTCTCATATGATCGCAATCACCCGGTCCGGCGCGCCATTACATCCGCGTTCAGTCAATTGTTCATACGCATTTCCCCTTAATCACAGAGGCTGCCGCATCAAACGATTTGAATGCAGCAGCCCCTTGCAAGTTTACAGCATGATCCCTGATTTTTCTTTACTTTTATCCACTGCGGCGCGCAGCTTCGCGAACGGCTTCATCATGATGAGGCCGATGACGAGACCGATTGCCGCGAACATCAGAAGGATTTTGATGTCGGTCTGATAGTCGTTTCCGTACATGCCGCCCACGCACTCGCGCATCGCGTTGATTCCGTAGTTAAACGGCAGGAAACGGTATACGGCCTGGTATGCCCACGGCAGCATTTCGATCGGGAAGGTTCCGCCGGAACCCGCGACCTGTATGACGAGGATTACGACGACAATAGCCTGTCCGACTGCCCGGAATGCAACCGTCAGAGAGTACATCAGCATGGTAAATACAAAGCTTGCGATCATGCCGGTAACGATGAACATCAACGGTGATACGCAGTAGATTCTGAGGAAAAACAGGTCTCCCAGACAAATGAGCAGTGCCTGAATCTGGCCGATCACAAAGAAGATCAGATAACGCCCGAAGAATTTCTGCCAGGCTCTTGCCCCTCTGTTTTCTTCATCTTCTATGACTTTCACTTTCAACAGCGCAATCAGGAAGAGGGATCCGGCCCAGATGCTCAGGATCGTGTAAAACGGCGCCATCTGTGAACCGAAATTCGGAATTTCGTATAATACGGTCTCATCAAGCTGAACCGGTGAGGAGACAAAATCCGCCAGCGAGACGGAATCTTTATCCACCATGGTTTTGAGCTCATTATACGCCGCTTCTGAATCCAGTCCGGATACTCTGTTCCGCAGTGCCTCCAGATCTGCTTTCATCTGAAGGATATATGCTCTGGTATCGTTTAAAGATGCTGTGCCTTCTGCCAGCGTCTTTTCATAGCTGTCAAGCGTATCCGTAAGATCTGTAAAATTTGTATCCACCTTACCCAGAATCGTCTCAGCCTCGGACAATGCCGCCGCAGCTTTGTCAACCACAGTAGTGAGCTTCGGCGCCAGATTATTGCTATAATTGGATTTCAGATTTTCCAGGCTGGCTTTTGCATCGGCAATATGCGTCTGCAGTGTTCCGCTCATGGAATCTGCATCGCTTTTTGCATCTGCGGCGTCTGACTCGATCTGATGAAGTTTGGCGAGCAGGTTGTCATAGGAATCCTTCGTCTTTTGATAAGCCTGCGGAAGATAGACCTGTACTTCGCCCTCAGCCGTAATCTCTGTCTCGAATATACCCGAAATATCTTTCTCAGTCGCAAACGTAACCGGTTCGCCGCCAAGAAAATCAATAAGATTCTGCACTGCTTTCAGCGCTTCACTGTTCAGGATCGTATCTACTGTTCCGGTAATGGTCGATACGTCCACGCCGGTAGAAATAAGGCCTGCCTGGGCGTCAAGAATTTCCATGTTGGAGCTCAGTCTCTCAAGCGCCGAATTGCCCATTTCAACGATCGCACCGGCAGTCGTGTTTCCCGCTTTGGTTCCGGTCTGCATGACATCCACTGAATTAATCCCGGAATTGATGATGTTTCCCATTTCCGGAACAATGGCATCGGTCGTCTTAATGAGACCATCTGCGGAATCATTCAGAAGCAGGACGGTGTCAATCGCGGCGACAAGTGTATCCAGACTTGTCTCGAGGCTGTACAGCCGGCTGTTCAGTGTATTGGAAATCTTTGCGGTAAGTTCTTCATTTCCCAGTACGTTTTCCGCGGCCTCCGAGGAATACAGGGTAACCGTCTGCACAAAGGTTTCGTTTATTTTTCTCTGAATCGCTGTTTTAACTTTTGAAGTGATTTTCGTTGCGATCGCGTTTTTCTTGGCGTTGGCATAGAAAGCAATCTCCGGGCTTTCCGGCTCTTCGTTCATGAAGCTCAGCATATTCTCGGAAAAATTTTCCGGGATGATAAATGCCGCATAGTATTCTCCGGATTTGACGCCTTCGAGCGCAGCATCTTTTGACTCAGGAAATGTCCAGCCGACATCGTTATTGGCGTGCAGTCCATCGATCAGCTTGTCGCCGATATTCAGCGGAACCTCCAGAATCTCTTTTCCTTTGTCCTCCGAAACAACGGCAATGTGCAGATTTCCGGTGGCTTCCGGTCCGTACGGATCCCAGTTTGAAAGAATGTTAAACCATGCATAAAGGCAGGGAATTACGGATACGCCTATTATAATA
>CAZRNI010000010.1:17837-22125 GCA_964601425.1 uncultured Eubacterium sp.
GACTGCAATGACGTTGGTTGAAACGCGCCGCACGTCTGATTTGAATATTTTCAAGATATTCTTCATGATCTGTCTTCCTGTACGTTATGCATATTCCTCAGGATCTCTTCAGCTGCTTTTGCAGCCGGTGTATCAGCAGCATCTACGGCGGCAGCTTCTTCGACGATCCCCTCTTCCGCTTCCAGAATATGCATCAGTTTAAAGTCCACAAAATCAACCACAATGAGATACGCCGCGATCAGCAGCATACTCAGGATCCATACCACGAGCATGACCAGCTTAGACGTCCCGGTCTGTTCCGAAAGGAACATCAGCACAAATATAATGGTCGGCACGATCAGCATGCTGCGGAATCCGTATTTGATCCTCCTGCGGTTCTTCTCATGTTCGGTTTTTTGATAATCCTCTATACGCTCCAGGAGCGCGCCCAGATCCTTTTCGCTGTTCATATGATATCATTCCTCCTGCTTACATAAGCTTTGTTTCTTCCACGCGCTCTTCCACGAAATGATTGACCGGGATGAACGGCAGCCGGATCAGCAGGCCCAGAATCAGTGCACAGATGCAGAATACGGCAAGCGTCATCAGACATTTCCAGTAAGTGCCGTCGTACATGCCGCCGATACATTCCCGCATCGCATTGATGATGTAAGGGAATGGGAACAGCAGGTATACTTTTTGGAAGAATGACGGCAGGATTTCAATCGGGTAAGTACCGCCCGAACCGGCAATCTGAATGACAAGCATAATGATCGCAATCGCTTTTCCGATATCCCCGAAGGACACGACCAGCGAATACACAATCAGCGAAAGTGTCAGACTGCCGACTGCCGCGGCCAGCATAAACCTGCCGGGATGTAAACACTGAACCCGGAAGAATGCAAGTTCTCCAAACACAATAATGGCCGTCTGGATCTCGGAAAGGAGTAAAAACAGCAGGTATCTTCCCAGAAAGAGCTCCCATCTTGCAGACCCCGGAAACTTATTTTTATCAGGATGAACCTTCATAATAGAAACCAGGATCGTCATGCCGACCCAGATCGCCAGTGCAGTATAGAACGGCGTTACGCCGGATCCGTAATTGGCGATATCATAGACAAAATTGTCTTCGATCACAACCGGTTCCGCAAAGAAATTGCCGATCATCGACGGATCTTCCGAAAACAGTTCCATCGCTGCCTGCAGCTTCTGTGTATCACTGACTTCATTGATCTTATTGGTCAGATCCGTGATTTTGCCGCTCAGGTCTGCCAGCGTATTCTGCAATTCCGGAAGGCTGTTATTGAGCATATTACCCGTATCATCCACCTGACGCAGCGTTCCGCTTAAGGAACCGGAGGTTTTGCTCAGATTGACCAGAACAACAGAAAGTGAATTCAAGGTTGACTGAAGACTGTCAATCACCTGATCCATAGAGGGAACCAGGTTTTTCGAAAACATATCAGACGCCTGACCGACCCCTTCTGCGATCGCATGCAGGGTCTCTCCCATCGAGTCCGCCAGACTTTCCGCCGCCGAAACTGCCGCGGTTTTTGTCGCATTCTGCTCAAGCAGATCGATAATTGTCTGCAGATTTTTAATTTCTTTCGCCGCAGGCTCCCATGAAACTTTCTCCGGATCAATCGCCATAACAACTTCCAGAAGCGCATCAAGTTTTTCTTTTACATCTGTGATGAGCGGAAGCATTTCATTGATGCGTGCCTTCACACTTTTTGCATCACCTTCCAGTTCATCCGAATTAATCCCTGCTGCGATCGTATCGATCTTAGTCTGAACGTCTGCGAGCACAGATTTCACATTTTTGCTGAAATCATTAAAATTGCCTTTGACACCGGTTATATCACCGGCAGCCGCGGAAAGCTTTTCACTTCCGTCACCAATATGTCCTGATGCTTCGTCCAGCTTCCCTGCCGATGTTTTCAATATTGCAGAAAGCTTCTGATTGCTCTTCTGGAGCGTCCCAATCATGGTACTGTAGGAATCCAGATTCTCTTTGATATGCCCCAGTTTCTGCGTGAAATCCTTAAGGTCCGTATCTGCGTCCGACTTTGTATCTGACACATTGTCCTGAAGATCGCCAAATACACGCTCCATCGTCATGGAAATATATTTCTCGTTAATGCTGTTCTGCACATTTCCGATAACAGTATCCGTAACTTTAGTCGCAACCGCATTCTTTTTCCCGTTCAGATAATAATGCAGCTGCGGAAGCGCTTTCTTTTCATTGAACTCGGTGAGCATATTCTCGGAAAAATCTTCATCGATCGAAATGGCGGCGTAATATTCACCCGAACGCACACCTTCTCTTGCCGCTTCATCCGAGTCCACAAACTCCCAGTGAATCGCCGTGCTCTCTTCAAGATCCTTCCGGACTTCTTCGCCCAGATTGTAGGAAATCCCTGTTACATCCTTCCAGCCTGCGTCATTGATTGCAGCCGCCAAAGTGATGTTCCCGGTATTGTTGTACGGATCCCAGTTGGCATAGATATTGAACCACGCATAAAGTGCCGGAAGGGCACAGAGTCCGATTGTTACAACCAGCACAAAAAAATGTTTTGCTATACTCTTCAGATCATCTATAAAAACTCGTAAAATATTCATCATGACAATACAATAATCCTGAAAATTATGACAGTTTCTTAACCCGCTCCGAGATCGCATTCAGTTCTTCTTTTGAAAGCTCAGATAAGTGTTCCAGCTTATCCATCATCTCCGTCAGCGTCCCCCGGACACGAAGCTCAATTAATTTGTTATACATATTGACGATCACACCAGTCAACATGGCAATTACAACAACTGCAAAACACGATAGCATCGCCGACATGACTCTGGCCGCAACAGAATACACGGTTATATCTCCAAACCCGCAGGTAGAAATCAATGCAAAACAATACCAGCAGGCATCGCCATACGTTTCAATCTGCGGTTCATTCTCCAGAATGACAAACGCACTGATAATAAAGAATACAACAAATGTGATCACTACTTTGTAAATACCTGTATCTCTTACAAGTCTTCTAAAAATACGAAATGCATTCATGCAAGCCTCCTGCGAACGGTGCCGGACCCTGTTCACGTTTTCACCGTTTAATTTGCATCGACTGGCCATTTCATTTCCTCCGAAACAGCGTCGATGCCGGCGTGGTCCAGAAGATATTCTTTTTCAAACTATTTCATAAAACCTCAATATATCTATTGCTTCATCGTCATCAAGGCCACTATATATTGTATATGAATCTACTGAAATAAGGAAGTAGAAATTAAAAAAAATGTGAACGGGGCCAGGCCCCGTTCACATTGGTTTGATTCAAATCCACCGCCTGGCGCTTTGCGCGCTTGAGGAGGATTGTTATTGTTCCACTTATTCAAAATCTTCTGCGCTTCCTGCTCACCAGAATAGCAATGATACCTGCCATTGAAAGAATAGCTGTTACTAATGGCAATGCAGTATTCGTTGCATCTCCGGTATTTACTGATCCGGCTTGTTTACCACCGGAAGAAGAACTGCTTGATCCGGAAGAAGATCCGGATGTACGAGTCGTACTGGTTGCCGGCGCTTTCTGTGCAGTTGTAGAAGATTTCTTCGTATTCGAAGAAGATTTCTTGTTTGTGGATTTTTTAGAACTCGTGTTAGTGTTTTTCGAACTATTATTCGTTGATCCACTGTTCGTTGTGGTTTGCGTTGTTACATTAGTTCCGTTGGTTCCATCTTCCTGATTATCGCCATATACGCTGCGAATTTCAAGGCGGGCAGGTTCAGATGAATTGTTCACAACCGTAGCAGTTGATTCTGTTACAGAAGGCTCACTGTAGAAATCATGACCCGGAATGACACTGTTCGTTTCGATGATCTTATAAGTTCCTACAGGAACGCTTGCAAAGAGTTTACTGTAGGTTTTGGTTTCACCGTCAACTACTGTCTCAAAGCCATCATCAATTGTGAGCTCTACTTTTGTACTGCTCAGCTTACCGTCCTTATCAAGCCACTTTGTGACTTTTGTACCGTTCTCTGTCACTTCGGTTGTTACTTCGAACTTCAGCGCTTTTCTGACCTCTTCCTGCGTGACATTACCTTTGACGGTCTTTAGGATTTCAAGCTTGCCGAATTCGCCGTCGACCTGAGATTTCTTCTCATAGACGTCCTTCAGGCTGGCTTTTGCCGTTTCATTCTTCGTGACGGTACCATCGGCTTTTGTAATAGATTCACTCTTCAGGCTGTAGCCAGGAATCGTCGAGTTCTTCTCCTCTATGACATACTTGCCAAGATCAATGCCTTCGAACGTCTTGG
>CAZRNI010000011.1:0-2169 GCA_964601425.1 uncultured Eubacterium sp.
ATAAACGGCGCGTGCGACATACCCATGCGTTTCATATAGGTGCGGGTATAGTCTGTGACAAGTTCCGCTGCTTTCGCGACCTCGAACACGTCGTTGAAGCCGAGATTGATCAGTCCCTGCACATCGTGCTTCATAAAAATATCTGTCAGGCGGCTGGAAGCATAGCCTTTTGTAATGCCGCCGAGATCAATTTTCATACCATCTTTTTTGTAGGTAACCGTCTTGTTCTCAACATCCAGATCCAACTGATCAGAGCCGACCAACGGGAGAAGTTCCGCCAGTTCTTCGTCTGAGGGAATCCGGTAATTTTCATCTGTGAAGCCCCACGCCTGCTTCACCGGATAGACTGTGATTTCAAATGCGCCGTCCGTTTCCTGATTCAGGGCAATCGACCGCTCAATCAGGTACGCTGTGTCATCCGAAAGCCGGCCACCGCCGTTTTCGTTGAGCAGTGCCACCTCGCTGTCTTCCGACTCTGCCGCCAGCAGTTGATCCAGCCGGAGGATTTCCTCCTCCGCCTCGTCAAGCGCCGCCTCTGCATCTTCACCATAGGCACTGAATGTCGTGTAGGTGTCCATGGCAAAGACTTCGCGGGTGAGAAGTTCGTAATTCTCTGAAGATATACTTGTTTCTTCTGCATCGTCTGCGCTAGTATCTGCTGAAGCAGCATCAGATGAATCAGTGCTGCTTTCTTCATTTGTTTTTGCCTTACTATTATCTGAAGTTGCTTCTGCTGCACTACTGCCTGATGCTGATCCCGCTGTATTTCCACAGCCGACAAGCGCCAGCGTTACTACTGTTACGCTCAATGCGATAATTCTTTTCAAAAAACGGACTTTCATATTTCCATCCTTTATAGTTTATATCACCTAACCAAATCTGCTTCATTTTAACAGACATACCGAAACAAAACAAGCGCCAGATTTCATTCTCTAAAGAGCCAAAATAAACAAATCCCCCGAAAATAATTCGGAGGATTCTCAGGTATTATTCATTTCGTCTTTATATTATAAATTGACCATTTCTTTTATTCCATCCTTTTCAGTTCCGGCAGAATCGTCAGCAGCATGGTCACGAAACATGCCGTTCCTCCGATCACGTTGGATACCGGCTCCGCCAGAAAGACGCCGTCTGTTCCCATATGAAATACATACGGCAGCATGTAAGTCAGCGGCACCACGATAACGACCTTCCGGAACAATGAAAAGAAAATCGCCCGCTTTTTCTTATTGAGTGCTTTGAATGTCGTCTGGCCGCAGTACTGAAATGTCATGAACGGAAAAGCGAAGAAATACAGCCGCACGCCGCGTGCCGTATCTTCCAGAATGGTGTGATCCGAAGTGAAGATCCGGATAAATGCGTGCGTCTGCCAACTGATGATGCCCCAGGCTGCGAGTGTATAAATTACGCCCATGGCAGCCATGACCTTCATTGCCTTTTTGACATTCTGCGGCCGCCGCGCCCCGTAATTGTAACTGATGGTCGGTGTTGCGCCCTCTGCGAAGGCCAGGACCGGAAGTTCCACCATTTGCCGGATGGATGAGACAATTGCCATGACGGATACGTACACATCTCCGCCAGTCGAAGCAAGCACATTATTACAGCTGATCTGCACCAGACTGTTGGTAAACATCATGACGAAGGAAGAGAGTCCGAGGCTTACGATATTCCAGGCACGCTTCCAGTTATGGAAGAATGCATTCAGTGAAAATAAATGTACCCGGATCGCAATTCTTCTTCCAAACAGAAACCAGAGAACAAATGCAGCAGACAGTCCCTGCGCAATCACGGTCGCGATAGCTGCACCGCGGATTCCGAGTCCAAGCGTGAAAATAAAAAGCGGATCCAGAATCAGGTTGCCGACGGCACCGATCACGACTGTCATCATCCCGATGCCCGGAAATCCCTGGGCTGTAATAAACGGGTTCATCCCGGATGCCAGCATGGTAAATGCCGTTCCGATCAGATAAATACGAAGATAGGGAAGGCTGTAAGTCAGCGCAGCATCTGATGCCCCAAGCAGCCGGAGAATCGGCTCACCGAAAATCCAGCCGATGATCATCAAAATCCCGGCTGTAAATAACAGGAGTGAAAAAGAAGTATCCATTAACCTTCCGGCCTCTTCATCCTCACCCATTCCGCACCGGATCGCACAAAGCGGCATGCCGC
>CAZRNI010000011.1:2179-21327 GCA_964601425.1 uncultured Eubacterium sp.
TAATGACCGGAAAACACAGTCCGACAACGCCCAGCGCCGCCGTCCCGACGCCCGGAATTCGCGCCACAAAGATGCTGTCCACGATGTTGTAGAGCAGCTGAAATAACTGCGCCACCAGCATCGGCAGCGCAGTCCATAAGATATTCTTCGTTATTTGATTGCTGTTATAATCAACCTGTTTCATGCCTTCGCTCCATTGGATCTTGCGCCGGCTGTTCACCGGCTGATGCTCCCGGATCTGATACGGGAGACACCTGCTGAAAGTTATATCCATTATGGGCGTCGGAAAGCAGTCAGCCCAGAGGGAAAAACCTCAGCTGCGCTGTGTCCCGGCAGATTCAATGATTAATTCTCACCGCTTTCCTTGTTTTCATCTTCACATTTCAGCTTGTCCGGATCCGTCTCGTAAACGAGTGTTCCGGCAAGGAGCGCATCCAGTGCCTTGTCGGCGTCACCCGCAACGCCGCCAAACAGCTCGATCCCGGCATTTGCGACCGCTTTCTGGCCGGCTTTGCAGATGCCGCCGCAAATCAGCTTGCTGACACCGGCACCGCGCAGAAAGTTTGCTTTCTCCTCATGCTGCTCATCCATATTTGCTACACGGATCTCGCGGCCCCACTGGATCTTCCCTGCATCATCGATTTGATATACCTTAAATGCATTCGCGTGACCAAATTTCTTTGCGATATCACCGTTATCATATGCTGCTGCAATTCTCATATACTGTTTTTCTCCTGTTGTTTTCTATATTTTTTCTATGCGCTATGGTTCAAGTCCCATCTCTGCGGAACCATGCACAGAACCCGGGCTTCCGAACGTCTGTTTAGCGACAGTCGAAACGGAACGCGGGCTTTAAACCCATGTTGAAGACGAATTTGTTTTTGCGGATTCCCCGAATTTCTCAGAACTTTCCCGCAACCTTCTGCAGAATTTCATCCCGCATCTCATCTGTCAGGCTTGTGTGAATCCACTCAACACCTACACCGTCATTCTCTCTTCGCGGAATCAGATGGATATGGAAATGAAAAACAGTCTGTCCGGCACAGAGCCCGTTATTCTGAACAATGTTGTATCCGTCGCACGGAAGCACTTCCTTCAGGACTGTTACAACTTTCTTTGCAACGATCATGGCCTTGCCTGCCAGTTCTTCCGGAATGGTCATCAGATTCTCATAATGCTGTTTCGGTATCACCAGCGCATGTCCATACGAAGCAGGATTCAGATCCAGGATCACCCGGAAATCCGCATCCTCATAAAGCGTTGCAGACGGAATCTCACCGACAGCAATTTTACAGAAAATACAGTCACTCATCTTTGATTCTCCTTCCATCTCTTTCATTACATCAGCATCTGGATCTCTCTGCCCGGAATTCTCCTGCCGAAATGATCTTGTCAAAATACTCTGCCGTTATATCACAGATCTGCTATTCAGTGCTCCGGTCTCTCATGCGAATCATCGGCACGAACAGCAATGTAATAACAACGCCTGCGAGAAAGCCGCCGAGATGTGCATATCCGTCCACACCCTCCTGCCGGAATCCGACCCACAGGGAAAATGCTGCCATCAACAGCATTCGCTTCAGCGTCAGGTCCTCAAGTCTGCCGCGGTGTACGATTACCAGAATCAACAGTCCTCCGACAACCGCAAAAATCGCACCGGACGCACCAGCCGATACGGCTTCCTCCCCCGCTGCCAGCTCATGCCGAAAGGAAAACCATCCGGCATATATACCTCCCGCTGTATAAAGCAGCAGATACATAAGTTTTCCAAGATAGCGCTCCATATAATCGCCGATAAAAAACAGCAAAAGCATATTGCTGAACAGATGTTCAAAACCAAAATGCAGAAACATCGAAGTAAACAGCCGGTAGTACTCGCCCTGCTGAATCAGCGGTGCATACGCGGCGCCCCACCGAAGCATATTATCCGGATCGCTGCTGCCGCCGTTTGTCTCTACAACAAAGAACATGATAATGTTCGCTGCGATCAGTATAAAATTCAGATAGCTTTTATCTTTCCGCTTCAAAATCCGGTCAACGATATCGTCATTCGGATCCGGCTGCCAATTCTGCGTATCAGACATTTCTTCCCTGTTTCTTCCTGCTTCTTTACTGTTCTGTCTTACGGACTGCTTATGCAGACCCTGTATATTATTCAAGTTCCGCCGTCTGGCGCTCTACGCGCGCAAGAAGGGGGACTGATCCACTGAGTTCATCTGATAATACCACGGATTGCAGTCACCTTGCAAGATTCCTGCGCGGCAGCAGACTGACTGTGCCGGCAATGCTCCCGGCCGGCACGATCCGCCTTTTGCCGGTATATACTATAGCTGCAGGCCTCTTTTACGCCGCAGCTTTTTTCTGTTCTCTTGCCGCACATCTGCTGCACATATGCAGTCCGGAAGTTTCGGACTCCTTCACCAGATGAACATGCCGTGTCAGGCCGCTGCAGGATGCAGCATTATGATAGCTGTCTCCCTGCGGAGACAGGTATACGATATCATTCGCCGATCCGCTCCCTATGCATTTTTCGCAGGCATGATAGTGTTTCCCATATGCATTATGTCTGTGAGAAGCATCCGCTGCAGTAACAGCCTCCCAGCTCAGATCCAGATGTGTGCACTCCGAGCTGGTATGATAAACACTCTCATAGTCTGTTACATAGACAAGATGATCTCCCTCCTCAGCATCCTGCCCGCCTGATCCGTGATACCCGATCCACGCACGCACACGGCCGCGGCATAAAGTCCGGATTGTCGGGGCTTTAAATGCAAAGCCCGGCGGCTGAAATCTGACGACACCCGGCATGTCAATGATACCATCCTCCAGAGAACGTCCTGTACCGGAACTCACAACTCCTGCAGCCAGTGCTGCCTTTTCCGCTTTCTGCTGCAGCTCAATGGTTTTTTCTGCGTATTTTTCATAAATTTCAAGTGTACAACTCAGCATAACCATGCACAAAAAGAAAAAAGGCACTGCAAAGGCTGCCTCAACGGTTATACTCGCCTGCCGTACTTTCGGTTTTTTCATAGTCCTTACAAATACTCC
Source organism: uncultured Eubacterium sp. (assembly GCA_964601425.1). GTDB lineage: Bacteria > Bacillota > Clostridia > Lachnospirales > Lachnospiraceae > CADBRN01. The sequence goes on from CAZRNI010000011.1 coordinate 5,228, forward strand.
CTTTGCTTTATGTTTTAAAATCTACATATTCTCATGTATATGTAAAAGACAGAGCCTCCCGCAAACAGCGAATGCGGCTCTGCCTTCAGGAAGCAGGGACATCCCTGCCAAAAAGTGTATAAGATCGTTTTCTGCTATCTGTTCCTGCATCACCTCCGCTTTTAATTATTATCGCTTGTTCCCTCACTGCAAATAATACTGATAAGTAACATCTGCACATCTGATTTCATCGCCGTCGTGCAGTAAATACGTCTTACCCGCATCCAGCAGAAGACCGTTTAAAAATGTTCCGTTTCTGGAGCGCATATCCAAAATGACATACCCTTCATCCTGCCGGATCAGACGCGCATGAATCCGGCTCACAGCTGCGGAATCAGCCAGAATATCGCATGCTTCCGGATTTTTGCCGATCACGTGGATCTCCTCCGTCAGTACGATCCGGCTGCTCTCATTCCCAGTTCCCGGATTCTGTCCGGCTCCGCTTTTGTATCGGTTTTCTCCCGTTTTTTCCAGCCATGCAAGCACGGCCGCAGTGTCTGATCCATTTTCCTCCAGCCAGATTGTTTCTTCATATCCTGTTGGAGACTGATATCCTGTTGGAGACAAGTTTCCTGCTCCCGGCTGCGCCAGCTCTTCTCTTCCTGATATTGCCAAAGCTTTTTTTCTAAATCCGGACAGGCTTTCATTATCCTGTCCGGCCTCAACAGAATAGCTTTCTGCTGTCCGGTCCTGAACCTCCAGCTCCGCCGCGCGTTCCTTATAAGTGTTCCAATTGGAATCAACTTCTTCATACCACGGGGAAAATTTCTCTGTATCTTTCTCCCGCTTTACAGGGAGATGTATATGGTTTCTCAAACGCTTAAACTTCTCACGCATCCTCCAGAAAAAGATAGCTGCAGCTTCAACCAATACTGCTGCTCCAAGTCCTGTCTGTTTCCACCCCTGAAGCACAAGAACTGCTGCTGTTCCCAATGCCAGAGCCGTCATCATTAAAAACCAGATCAGACGCCTGCGTGCGGCTGACTTTCTGACTGCATCCGCCTCTTCTTCATCTGAAAAAAAGTCGTCAAGAATTTGTGCCCGCAGTTCTTCCGGCGACAGCTGTTTTAAAGGCATAATGTATCCTGCTTCCTCCGCCGTCTGCCTCTGATCTGTCTTTTTCTCCGGACCATTAAGATTTTTATTGCCATCCGTAAACAGCAGTTCTTTCAATTTCATCTCCGTCATCTCACCGGATGCACAGGTCTGATAAAATGAAAAGCCCAGCATAACCGCTGCGCGGTCCCTCTCATCCAGATGCGGAAGCAGATATTCGCTTAATTCTTTCATTCCTTCATCGATAGAAATGTTATGCTCCGGATAATAACAAAACAGGAAATTCTGCTGCAGAGCATCTGAGAAAATAAAAGCCGGAGACAGCAATACATCATTTTGATTCAGGAGATACGCCTCCAGTTCCTGCAGCGCCTCTGCCAGAGAGCGAAATAAATTCCGCAGCATCTGAACACCGGCCGGCTTCACAGCTGTTAACTCCTCCAGGCTCTGCATTGACGTAATTCGATAAGAATACCGAATCTCATCATCTACCAGTTCCGTATGACATTCCGTAAATCCGGATAACCTGTTTTCCTGAATCATGTGAATCTGATACGCGTCTGCCGCGAGCTTCTGCGTCCCGTGGAGGACAAGATAGTGATCCTTAAGATCCCGCTGATATTCAATCTGCATGATACATTCCTCCGCTCCAAAGCAGCCGCACATATTTTTCGGGCCGTACCTGATCCACCTCTATCTTCACTTGAAACGGTATCAGAATCTGACGAAACATCGCATAAGTCTGCCCGGAAAATCCGACCTTTGTACTGCTTCTCTTCACAGACAGCGACAGTTCCGGCTCACTGCCCGGCATTACCTGGTCGGCGATCCGCTGTCGCGCCAGTGTTTCTGCACTCTCTTCGGCTTCATGGCTTCCATCTGCAACCGGCATATTGCCGCGAACAGCGGTTTCACATGCAGCACAGGTATACCAGACGCGATTATGCACATAGAAGGTCAAAATAACCAGCACAGCTAAAATCAACACTGTCATCGGGACAACTACCGCACTCTCTACTGTCATGGATGCCCGCCTGATCTGACGCACTGCCTTTTTCCATCTCACTTCAAATAGCTTTTTCCATTTCTCTCTCATGATAAAGATGCCGCCTTTCCGCTTTCACTTTACTGCCAGATAACATAGAAGCTGAGCTATCAGAAAAAAAGGTACCAGCGGAATACTCCTGATTCTGCTATGACTGAGCAGAAGTATTCCTGCGATGACTGCTGCCGGAAACAACGCTCCCATAAAAACATATAAAGCCTGCGGAAAACCATTCCAGATGCCGGCTGACAGCAGCACAATTCCATCCCCGCACCCCACTTTTCCGGAAGTCAGAAATGCCAGAATCAAAAGCAGCAGCCCCGGTACAGCACAGGTGAGAATTGCAGTAATATCCTTCTGTTCCTTCAAAATCATCCATAATATTCCTGCTGCCGCAAAACCGAATGTTGGAAGCAAAAAAATCTCCCGTTTCCTGAGATCCTGTATTGCATTGCAGGACAACATCACCAGATTGATCCATTCTTTCATACCCATATAATTCTCAATTCATCCCATATCCATATTGCTCAGATGTTTTGATTTGTTTCCCTTCTGCATTTGCAGACAGTTCCATACTTATGGCATCAATACAGTTATCAATCCGAAATTCTTTATTCCCATCTGTATGCCGCATCGATTCCTCCACCAGATCCATAAGACCTGCTGCTAAATCAGCATCATTCTTTGTGAGCAGCAGCATCCGGAGGTACTGTTCATATGTGAATCCGCCTTCATCATCTGTCCCGGATGCACCTGTACTGCTTAAAAACACCGGCAGCTGTTCGATCGAAAGCTGCCAGCTGGCCTCCGTCTTAATCAGCGATACCTTCCGTCCTGCCAGCAGGCGGCGTAAATCAAAAATCCCCTCTGCATACGCCCATGCAGCGCGAATCCCGACTGCCACGACCGGTGCAAGATACGGCGCTCCAAACGCAGTTGTCACCGCCGTCGCAGCCGCCAGAGACTCAGCACGTTTGACGGGATCTGCAGACAGAAACGCAAGATTTGAAGCTTCCCGCATAAGCATCAGCCGGTTGAGCGTTCCTTTCAGATTGTCTGCATCTGATCCTTTTCTGCTAATCAAATACTCTAACTGGTATTGCAGCTCTCCGTTTTCTGCAGTCTTCTCCGAAGAGAAACAGGAAAAAAATTCTGCCGCATATTCCACCAGAAGCGCATGGTCCGCGATTCCGGACTTTGCCTGCGCAACCCCGCCGATCCCGCGTTGAAGTGCGCGTTTTGACGGGAGCTCCGGCAGGCTGACTGCTTGTCCGGAAACTGTTCTGCCAGCCGGAATGACAAGATTTAATAATCCAACGCTGCGTGCTGCTGCAACCGTTTCCCGCGGATCTGCATATGATTCTCCCAGATCAATCGCATCCGCAGCTGCCTGCTCTGCTTCACTGATACTTTCATCGCTGAGATTTCGGCCCATCTGTTCCTGCTGCGCACCCGCAGTCTGCTCTGCTTCTTCCAAACTTCCGGATGCCAGACGGATTGCGTTTGCAGCAATCCTTCCTTTCATCGCTGTACAGATCTGTCGTTTCAACGCCATACCGGCTCCATCCGTCGCCAGTACATATCCGGTAACTGAAGCCGACGGTTCTGACAGAGAAAGCAGCCTTCCACCCCCTTTCCCTCTTCCGGGGCTGGTAATATATGACGCATACTGCTCTACCCGCTTTGTCAGCTTATGAAGCTGCAGATCACCATGTCCGCGGCCGCCATCTAAAAACATCAGGCCGTACCGCTCAAACAGCTCACTGTCATACTCGCCAAACAGAGAAAACATTCCTTCCTCAAGCGCGCATGACAAAACTGCCCTGCCTGCCGAAATCCGTGCGGAATAAAATGAAACGGAAATAAGAGAAAGAAGCACACACAGCACAAGGCACAGGTAAAGTGTGATACTCGCTTTTCGCATTGTGGTGCTCCTCCTCCCCTTGCTTACACTGAATTGCTTTGTTTTGCGATCTTTGACAAAATACTTTTTACCAGGCTTGTCAGCTGCTCCTTGAAAATCAGAACCAGACCGATCAATACCACGATAATCAAAATGATCTCTACAACTCCGACTGCTTCTTCATCCTGTATAAATGCCCTCAGTTCACTCATCCGCGTTCACCTCCCCTTTCATTTGATCGTTTTATCACATACTCAGATGCCGGAACACCTGTGCCTCCCTTTATCAGTTGCAGATCTCTCTTATGCATCGGACCTTCCTCCCGCTCATCTTATATACTTAAAAATGCCGGGATCAGGATTAACGCCATTACAACAATCAGCATCATAGCCATCGGCAGCAGCAGTTTTACAGTCGTTTTTTCTCCCTCAGCGCGCGCCCGTCGCTTACGTGTCTCAAACGCTTCCTGTACTTCCCGCTCCAGCTGCGGCATGACACCAGCTCCGCCTTTTTTTAAGTTTTGCGCCAGCAGCAATGCCAATCCCCTGTAGCAGGGAACGCCGCATATTCTTCCGAAAAAGTCATATGCCTCCAGTTCTGTTGTCCCGCTCTCCATACGGTGAACCGTCTGCAGCAAAGCCTCATAAGCATGCCTCTTTTTGCCGCCGCTTTGCAAACGCGTCTGATATTCCCCCGCAATTCTCGAAAAAATGGAACGCATACTTAACCCTGTACTTAAATATAGCTGTATCTTACTGAGTAATTCTGGATAATCCTGTAAAAGTTCTTCCCGCCTTGCTGCACGCTTTTTTTCCTCCTGCTCCCTTGATGCCAGTACACCCAGTAATCCACCTGCCAGGGCCAGTACCGAAAGAATGATCCCGCTGCTTTCGCCTGTCTTCTTCCACTTCAGCTTTCTTCCTGCCGCTTCCTCCGGAAGTTGGTAAACAGCAGTCTCTGTCCCCGGATTTTTATTTAATTCTCTGCTTTGATAGATGATCTCTTCACGCACACTGCTCTCTTCCTGCGACGGGTAAACTGTCATCTTTCGCTGCCAGTTTTCCGTCTGATCCTGCAGAAGAAGATCTGCCGACAAAGTCACTTCTACGCCTTTTTCCGGAACGCCGGGCTGTATTTCGCCGTCAAATCCCAGGATCTCAGGCTGATCCGAGTACCACTCCACCTGCACCGGCGCCTCTCCGATTTCGACCGGCAGATTCAGATTTCTTGAAATATGCTGAAACGATTGATTTGCTCCAAGTATCGTCTCCTCCAGTCCGGCAGCTGCTTCCTGAACAAATTGTCTCGCCTCTTTCTCAGACCAGCTCCGCTCCGGCGCATCGATCTCTACTTCATATTGTTCTCCGTTGTCTGTATATACATCCATGGGAACACTGCCTTCATGCTCAAGCTTTTCCATCGGCAGTTCCGTTACCGCCTCATTTTGATCACGAAGCAGGTCTCTGATCGAAAGACATCCGCCCGTCAGATCCAGAATCAGAAGAAGTAAAAGCATATTCCTTTCCAGGCGGCCGCGTCGGTATAAAACCACCAGCATGACTGCGGCAGCCGCTGCAACTGTAATGTAAATCATTCTTTTGTCACACCTCAATCCGGACCATTCTTGTCCCGAGATAAAATGCCGCGAGATATATCCCAAGCGCAGCTGTCATTATTATGACGCCGGTTATATTTCCATAGAGACAGCTCATGAAATCTCCGAAGGAGAGACGCAGGTACAAAATAATACCTGCGGGCATAACCGACATCAGCCGCTGCTCATATCGCTTCGCAGAAATAATTGTGTCAATTTCCTGACGCGTATCAATCCTGTCACCGATTGTCCGCCTGCATGACTTTAATACCCGATCCATGCTTCCGCCGGTACGCTTCACAATCATCAGCACTTCACCAAACGTTCGTATATCCTCGGAGCAGCTGCGAATCCCAAAATCATAAAACAGACGTTCCACCGGAATCTGAATCGATATCTCTCTGCAAATCTGTTTCAGTTCCCGCACCAGATGATCTCCCTCTCCATATAGTTTTTCCATGTCTTTCCATGCGGACCTGACACTGTTTTCCAGCGAATAGCCTGCTGCCAGATTTGAATACAGCGCTGAAAGAAATTCCCTGAAATGTGCCTCCAGCGTCCGGACACGGAGACTGCAAAAGTTTTCTCTGCGTATGTGAATAACTGCGCAGATCACAGGAATTATCACCGGAAGCGCATACCAGCTGTTGTAGCAGATCCACACCACAGCCAGACCTGCCGCAGCCCCGGCTGCCAATGTAACGATCCATTCTTTTAGATTGAACCGGTATGTACTGTAGTCTGTTTTATTTTGTTTTCTGCTTTCATCCCGGTTATGCTTCTTCCTCCCCATATGCTTTCTCCCATTTTTCTCTGTTCTGCAGCGAATCCCGTTTTTCCAGAATCCCGGTAGTTGTGCGCTTGTACAGTGTATGGATCTGCACTTCATCTCCTGACATCCCGGTCACCTCGGCAATTTCATCCACCATCCGCCTGCCATTTCTGTCCCGTATCAGATGCACCATAATTTCGATGCCGGAAGCAATTTGCCGGCGTATCACCGGAATCGGTAAATCCGCGGCCATGCGCACCATCGCCTCCAGCCGGCCTACCATCTCCCGAACGCTGTTGGCATGTGCCGTTCCGAGACTTCCGTCATGTCCGGTGTTCAGACAGGTCAGCCAGTCGCCCGCCTCCGCGCCGCGTGTCTCGCCTATAATCAGTCTGGTCGGTCTCATTCGCAGAGCTGTCTTAATCAGATCCCGCATACTCACCTCATGTGCGCCTTCTATATTGGCATTGCGCACTTCAAGACGAACAAGGTTTTCAATTCCGCGAATCTGCAGCTCGGCATTATCTTCGATCGTCACGACTCTTTCATCTTTCGGAATCGCATTGGACAGCGCATTTAAAAAGGTTGTTTTCCCGGTAGACGTTCCCCCGCCGACCAGAATCGAATAGGCTGCTCCGACCAGATGACACAAAAACTGTGCTGCCTCCGGTGTAAGACTCCCCCATTGCACGAGCATATCCATCGTCACCGGCTGATCTGAAAAGCGGCGGATCGTCAGAATCGGCCCGTCAAGCGAGACCGGCGGAAGTACGACATTTACACGCGATCCGTTTTGCAGTCTGGCGTCCACAATCGGATTTTGCTCATTGACTACACGATTGCACTGTCCGGCTATCTGCTGTATTACATCCTGCAAACGTTCCTCAGAAGAAAAGCATTTATCCCAGCGGCTGATTTTGCCGGCCCGCTCTACAAAAATATCCTGATGCCCGTTTACCATGATCTCCGTCACAGACGGATCATCTACCAGCTCCTGTAAAACATCCAGTCTGCGAACTGCATTAAACAATGACATCCGCAGTCTTTCCCGTGTACCAAGGGGCATACGGGCCGTCGTACTTTCCGCCAGAAGCATCTCATCGATCAGATCCAGAATCTCATGATCATTCAGTGCCTCCATTTGCTGAAGCCGGTGCATCAGGTCCCCGTGCATGCGGCGCTCCAACTCTGTTATTTCCATCATAGATACCTCTCTGTCTCCGATCTGCACTTTTACGGGATATCTGGTTTCACATTCCCTGTATTCAGACTCACGCCCCCGCTGCACACACAGACGCTGCATACTTTCCCAGATCCGTCCACGGAATCTTTTCGATTGCCCGCCTTCCGCTCTCCTGACAGGAAATCTGCGGAGGCATGACCGGCTTCAGCTTTTCACGGATCATGCCGTTGTCACTGATATCCAATATCAATTCAAACTCTTTGCGCCTCGCTTCTGAAAGCGCGTCACGCCCGATCGGGAAATAGATTCTGCTGCAGTAAGCGAGCAAAAGCATTACGTCCGGAATGGCATTTCCGATATCCAGCACCAGTGCATCATAATTGCTGGCATTTCCGATCGCCTCGAAAAACCGGATCCATTCCTCTCCAGTTATTTCCAGAAAATCGCTTGGTGTCTGAATCGGAGGCAGGTAATCCACATTTCCGATCGAGTAAATCATACCGTTCAGCTTGTGCGGAAATCCCTTTCCTGATTGCCGGAACACATAGATCAGATCGCTTAAATTCCGCTCATAAGTCTGCCCGGTAAACTCTTCGAAGCCGGAAAAAGATTCCAGATTCAGGTACAGCACACGCATCCGTTTTCCAAGCTCCATTGCGAGCGCCAGTGCAAGCAGCGTTTTTTGCGGATATGGGACAGGGCTGTAGATACCACATACCTGAAGCTTTCTGCTGCGGATCGACATCGGCTGCCCCGCCTTTGCATCCTGCCCGTAGCTTTCCATGATTTCCCGGACAACAATATCGGATGACTGATATTTATAGATATTCAGACAGTCCGGATATCCCAGCGTCCTCCCTGTCTCAGTCAAAATGATCAGCTTTCCGACCGAAAGGCATGCCACTTCGTCGCACATGCTTCTTTCAGAAATCAGAAGAATTTCTATTTGATGTTCCTCTGAAAATGCCAGCAGTTTTTCAACTGTTGTAAATACACGGATTTCAAACATAATGTTTTTCCTGTGACTTAAAAACTCCATAAATCTGAATGCATATTCGGTCTCTGTGTCACAAATCGCAAAAATACCATTTCCCCTTTGCATCGCTTTTCCTGCTCCTTTCTGTTGCGTGTCATTATATTCCCAGCGACAGCACCGCCATCAATACCGGCACTGTCATGTGGAGATTCGCTGATTTGTCCCAGCTTTCCGGCCTCCTGTAGGGCTCGCGATTTCCAGTTGACAGATATGTGCGGACATAACTGACAAGATGCTGCTTCCTCTCGTACCCGCTTCCATTTGCTGCCATGATTCCCACAGACATAACCGCGCCAAACAACATGGTCCGCCAGATACAGAGCATGCTCTTATCCGCTCCGAAGAGAAACCCGAGCACGATCAGCAGTTTCAGATCGCCGGCGCCCATCATCCTGAACCAGAACAACCATCCGAGCAGCAAAACCGGCAGGAAACCTCCGGCCAGCGCATCTGTCAGCCAGCGAAGAAGCTCAATTTTCAGGTCATTTGCAGAAGCTTGAACCGCCGGAGAAGCAACCGGCAGGCCCGCTCTGTAAATGACGACAGCTGCCAGACAAATCAACAGGTATCTGTTTTTTATTTTTCTGTATTTCAGATCCTGGATCATTGCCCCTGCCGCGATCAAAATTCCAAGATAAAATTCTTCTCTCAATCGTACTGTCTGCGCCTCACTTAGTTTTATGTCCACTGATTATGTCGATTATGTTACCACCGTATTATGTCGCTGTCAAGAATAAATTATGTTACTTTCATGACGAATCTCAATGCCGCGGGATTGCATCGGGCATACTGAATGCGTATAATAAAAGATAGTGATGCATAACCGCATTCAGTTCATCAACTTTTGTTTTACTGCTTGATCAAAGGAGGGATTTCACATGTCTTCAATTTTTATTTCTCCGTCACGCTATGTACAGGGCGCGGGCGAGATGAACAATCTGGGAAATTATGCTGAAAAGCTTGGAAAAAAGGCACTCTGCCTGATCTCAAAAGGCGGTTACAGCCGACAGGGCGCACAGATTGAAGAGAGCTTCCGCGAGACATCTGCAGAAGTTGCGTTTGAAATGTTCAACGGTGAATGTTCCAAAAACGAAATCAACCGCGTCGGCGCGATTGTTCAGGAAAAAGGATGTGATGTGATTATCGGGGTCGGCGGCGGCAAGATCTTTGATACAGCAAAGGCAGTGGCACATTATGCAGGCGCGCCTGTCATTGTGTGTCCGACAATTGCTTCCACGGATGCACCGTGCTCAGCCCTCTCTGTTATCTATAGCGACGATGGCGTCTTCGAAGAATATTTCTTCATGCCGGCCAACCCGAACCTTGTCCTGATGGATACAGAGATCATTGCAAAGAGTCCGGTCCGCCTGACAGTTTCCGGCATGGGCGATGCCATGGCCACTTATTTCGAGGCGCGCGCCTGCGCTGCATCCGGCGCGACATCCTGTGCAGGCGGAAAAACAGGCCTTGCAGCACAGGGAATCGCAAAACTCTGCTATGATACGCTGATTGCAGAGGGTGTTAAGGCAAAACTGGCCATCGAAGCCGGCGCATGCACACCGTCTGTCGAAAAAATCATCGAGGCAAATACACTGCTCTCCGGCATCGGATTTGAATCCGGCGGTCTGGCAGGTGCGCATGCAATCCATGACGGCCTGACAGTTCTTCCCGAGTGCCATCATATGCAGCACGGCGAAAAAGTTAATTTCGGAACACTGACACAGCTGGTGCTGGAAAATGTTTCCGAAGAAGAGATTTCCGACATTCTCGACTGGATGACAGCCGTCGGCCTGCCGGTCACCTTCGAAGAACTCGGCATTACCGATACTTCCAGAGAGCATCTGATGCCCGCCGCAGAAGCAGCATGTGCAGAAAACGACACCATGCATAATATGCCGTTTGAAGTGACGCCGGAAAGTGTCTACAATGCGATGCTAGCTGCAGATGCATACGGCCGCGCGGCACTGGAGTAAAACCATACTTGCTGCATTCCGGGCACAGTCATCTGTGATATCGGTCGTTTCCGGATATTTATACACAAAAAGGAGTTGTCGCACTAAGCAATCAAATGCATAATGCGGCAACTCCTTTCGTACGTTTCATTCATTCTGATAACAACAGTTCTTTTCAGCAGTTCTTTTTAACAGTTCTTTTCAGGAATTTCAGGAAAAACCGAGCGATCGATCCTGCGATCAGTGCAGTGATCACGGTACCTTCCCGCACGCCCCGGATCTGACCGAAATACAAATACGATATAAGAATCGCAAGACCGCAGAGCGTCACGTCAAATATCGTTTTGACTGTTCCGAAATCATGTCCGTATGTCTCGCTGATGACTTTAATGACCGCCTCAGCCGGCAGGACGATGACATCTGCCGTAACCTCCATCGCGACACCGGCGCCGAACACAATGCAGCCCAGAAGCAAAAAAGCAATCTGCTGCCAGTAAGCATGAAACTGTACAAACTGCAATGCCAGCAGAACGCCGTCGATCGAAGAGCTGAACAGAAACGCCGCCGGGATCTGCAGGATCAGCCGGATCCGGCTCCCGGCTGTTTTCAGCCGGCCGTGCCTGTACAGAATCACTGCCTGCGCAATCACCATACAGATATTCACTGAAAATGCAAAGGTTCCGAGACTCGGCGGAAAAATAAATGAAAGCACATATGCGAAACTGGTCGTCGCGCTTGTACCGAGTCCGGCTTTCGTAATCATGCCGACACCGCTGCCGACGAGAAATACACCGACAGCAAAAAGAAGAATCCGTCTGATGTTCACTTTGTTTTTATCATTTATGTCTGTCTTCATTTCAAGTATAACGTGATCTCTTTCGTTCTCATTCTTTCCTGTTTATCCATCAGAACAACAGCTGTGCAAGATGCTTTCCGTCTGCTCCGCCCAGCAGCAGACCCTCCAGGCAGTAATGGCAATAGCACACAACCGGCACATTTCCGAATTGATCGCAATATTCCTTCATGATCTGCTTCTGTTCTTCTTCCGTATGCGGAATAAATTTCCCGGCTGCACCCTCTACATAGTGTTTCGGCGCGAGTTTCGGATTGCGCGGCGGCTGCGGGCGGTACAGTGAATTGCCGCAGAACTCCGTGTCACCGTGATTCGCATCCATCTCGCGAATTGTAAAATGCATCTTTTTCAGCAGACTCCGGACAGCTGCCTGTTCGTCTGCACGGTCTCTGGACCGCCAGCAGTCCTGCACAAAAACTTCCTGTCCCTGATAATCCGGAAATGGAAACGTATCATCCCTGTCAATCAGTTCCCAGAGCGAGAACACAGAAACACCCGGATGCATCTCGTCGATGATGTTGTTGCAGTTATGGCAAAGAGAATAGACGCTGTCGCCCGTCCGGAACATGCCGGAATCAGGAAGCCGGCGCCATTTCTCCCGCGCATCTTCTGAGGGCATCCTCTCCTCGAATTCCTGAATCTTGTACTTTGGAACACAGCAGCGCACGATGTTCATCGTATCTTTCGAATCACCGGCAGTCTCTGCCGGATCACTGAACCGTGTTCGGATATAATTCTGGATCCGGAAGCTGAGCTCCGGATATTTTGAAGTAAACACACAGCTTGCGATATAGTAATTCATCTTTGCTTTCCTCTTTACAAAAGAATCCTTAAATTTATAATAATCTTATGATCAACAAAAGTAAAGAAAACCAGACCTTTCAGCTTACCGGACGCGCTCTGAAATGGATCGCGTGTATTTGTATGCTCGCAGATCATCTTGCAAAATCCTTTTCATTAAAAGGTGCTTCATTTTTCGTGCTCAGTGACCTGATTGGCAGGATTACCTTCCCTGTTTTCTGCATGCTGCTGGCGGAAGGCTTCTTCCACACCCGCAGCCGCTTCCGCTACATCCTTCGCGTACTTCTTCTGGCACTTGTCTCCGAGATTCCATTTGATCTGGCACTTCATCATAAACTGTGGGACTGGTCTGCACAGAACACCTGCTTCTCACTCGTACTCGGGCTTGTCATGTTTTCCGTTCTGGAATTAATCCGGTCCGATCCACAGCGTGATTACCGCCTCAGCAGCATTCTGCAAATTGCGGCCGTGCTGCTCTTTGCCGCTGCTGCGTTCCTGCTGCACACAGACTATCAGGCAAACGGAATTGCTGCACTGGCAGTGTTCTATTATGGCTTCGCAGGAGACAGAGGCACCACCGCAGCAGCGGCATGTCTCTGTCTGAACATTTATCAGTTTTACAATGCAGGTGCATTTCTGTCGGTACTGCCCCTGTCCCTTTACAATGGACAGCGCGGCAACCTATCCCGTTTCGGCCAGTATGCATTCTACTTATTTTATCCGCTGCACCTGCTTTTCCTTCAGTTGATCTGGCAGTATTTATTTCTCACTTAATTTACAAATCCGAAGCTGCCGGATATCCGTACGCGCTCCCGGCATGTTCAACGGCACGGATAATTGCTTTACTGAATACCTCCGCAGCCATCGCACCTACCAGATCCTGGTCCGCCTGCAGGCTGCCGGCAGATACTGCGTAGATACTGTCGCCGTCTGCGCTTGTATGCACCGGATTAACTGATCTAGCCAGTCCGTCATGCGCCATCCCGGCAATTTTGCAGAGACGTGTTTTGTCAAATTCTGCGTTTGTGAAAACAACGCCGATGGTTGTATTTCCGGTAAATTTGTTCTCTGTCACCTGCATATTTTCTTTCATGTAATCCATGGTGCTGCGCAGTTTTTTTCCGTCTTCTGTGCGCAGTCCCGCAATCTGTTTTCCGCTCTTCCAGTCAAAAACATCACCCAGCGCATTTAAAACGACCACTGCACCCACCTGCAAGTCTCCGACCTGCAGGCAGTAGCTGCCGATTCCTGTCTTCATGCAGGTATCCATGCCGGCAATCTTTCCTACCGTCGCACCACATCCGGCTCCGTAATTTCCATCTCTGTAATTCGGAGATTCCAGTGCTGTTTTTGCGGCCTCATATCCCATTTTTGAATCCGGCCTGACAGAAGCATCTGCCACGGTCAGATCAAAAATATCTGCCTGCGCAACAAGCGGAACCTTTGTCACGCCGACATCATAACCGATATCATTTTCCTCCAGATATTCCATGACGCCATTTGCCGCTTCCAGCCCGAAGGCACTGCCGCCGCCGAGAACGATCGCATGGATCTCCTTCGCTGACATCAGCGGATTCAGAAGCTGACTCTCCCGGGATGCCGGACCGCCGCCCCTGACGTCCAGTCCGGCACACATTCCGTCTTTTGCAACAAACACCGTACAGCCCGTACCTGCCTCTTTATTTTCCGTCTGGCCGATCTGAAATCCCTGAAACTGATTCACCGGAATTTCTCTGGTTTTTGTTCCGTTCTGATTATTTCCCATTGCCGTTATCCCTCCCGTCAGTAAGCATGCCGCGCCTCAGCGCACTTTAACTTCCTTCCGGCACCATATCTGTTGCTATCTACATCGACCGCATCACAAACTCTCGGAAACGCGGAAGAGAAAATGCAAGCTGGCCGTAATTAGGCGAATATACAATTCCCTTCTTTAACAATCTGCTTCTGTAAACGGTAAATGCGTTGGAAGATATGTTCAGCCGCTTTCGAATATTCTCTACTTTCGCGGGGTTTTCTTCACACATCGCGGAAAGCACGGTTTTGTCTTTTGCAGACAACTCACTCCATATTTTTTCATACACATATTCTTCAAGGTATGCATCAAATTCCGGCAGAAGATCACGCCATGATTTTTTTCTTGTAAAGCAAAGATAGCCTAATACCTGAAATGCAAAAGAATATCCCATTGTTTCTTTTGCCATTGCAAGTGCTTCTTCTTCGTTAATCTCAAATTCCTCTTTATACTTCTGCATAATCAGCGGAATACTGAGCGGTTTTAATGCAATTTTAGGCGCTCTGTATAAGAATGTAAGCGTTTTCTCATTCTGCAGTTCATAAATGTTTTCGTACAGGCCTGTCATAAGCAAAAAGATATTCAGTCCTTCTCTCATGAAGATCTGAAACTGGCTTGCAAACTCACGCACCTGCTGTGTAGAAGACACTTCATCAATCGTAATCAGCACCCGTTTGCCGCTCTTTGTCAGCTTATCAAGCATGCGTCTTAAAGCGACAACAATATCTGTAATGGGAGGTTCCCCGTCAATCTCGATTCCAAATCCCAGAAATGACAGATTAATTCTGGCATCACGGAACAACTCCAACAGATCCTTGCGATTGCTCAGCTCTGCTGCCAGCATCGTCAGAAGATCTCTTTCCGGATTCAGATCAACAACAATCCACTGTGGATCCATGCGCAGGCGATTTGCAATGGCAGAAAGTGCAACTGTTTTCCCGGAACCTCTTACACCGGTAATCATACAGACTTGATATGCAGGATTATCCGCTGTAAAACTCTCAAGAATTTCGTTATTCTGAAAATCACGGCTGATATAACTCTCCGGCGCTTTTCCAAACGATAAAGAAAATGGATTTCGCTTCATCTGTTTTACAACCCTTTACAACTTAACGTCTCTTTTACAACCTTTTACAACTTTCTGCTTATTATACAACCTTTTACAACTTTTTACAATTCTATACGGGTTTTGTTTTTACCAGCAGACTGGCGGATTGTATCCATTGTTTTCCTGCTCAGACAGAATTCGCAGAAAACAATGATACAATCCGCCGCTGCAAAAAAGGGGCTGTGTGTTGTCTGGATACGAATCCCACCCTCTCCCCTCTACAAAAGACTGACTATTAAAAGTCAAGTCGAAAACAAATTAAATCGGTAAGAACTCGCTAGCGAGTTCTTCGTAAGTCAGCACCTTGAAAACTGCATGACAAACAGAGCATCCGAAAAGATGCTCTGGGAACGAGACATCGGACTACCATTAATAGGCTCTTGAAACGTATGTTTCCCCGGTCGTCTCCAGATGATAGATCAGGCGAACGAGTTTCTTCGCTGCATGCGAAACTGCAACGTTATAATGCTTTCCTTCTGTTCTCTTTTTCTCCAGATAGGCACGAAATGTTGGATCCCAGACACAGACATACTTTGTTGCATTAAACAAGGCATAACGAAGGTATCGGGAACCGCGTTTTTCCATTTTTGCGTGCGAAGATATCAACTGCCCTGATTGATAAGTCGTCGGGGAAAGTCCTGCATATGCCAAAAGCTTATCCGGAGAGGCAAACCTGTGGAAATCGCCAACTTCTGCAACAATGACAGCAGCCATGCGGGGTCCTATACCAGGGATACCCAGCATCTTCGGCGGATTTTTATCCAAGAGATAAAAGATCTGTGTTTCAATCTCGTCGATCTCTTCATCCAGAAAACGGATGTGAGCAATCGTATGTTGAAGTTCGAGAGACTTGGAAGGGAAGACAGTACCGATGGAACAGCGTGCAGCATCTCTGATATTGATAGCCTCTGTTTTTCCATATCGGGCTTTAGAGGAGGACGAAAAGAGATGAGACAGTCGGGTCAG
>CAZRNI010000012.1:0-21176 GCA_964601425.1 uncultured Eubacterium sp.
GCCTATGGGACTGGAATAAGTTTGTAACTTTTTAATGCTGTAAAAGGAGAAACAAAAATGGCAATGACATATGTAGTAGTTGAGAAAAAGGATCATGTAGCGGTTGTCAAGATTGAGCATATGAAGGCTATGAACGCGCTCTCCACAGATATGTATTCACAGCTGGAAGAGGCATTCTGCCAGGTTGCTGCAATGGAAGATGTTTACTGTGTCGTTCTGACAGGTTCTTCTGTCATCAACAAGAAGGGCAAAGAGGTTCAGTCCTTCGTAGCAGGCGCAGATATCTCCGAGATGTCCAAGCTGACTGTCGAAGAAGGCAAGCAGTTCGGCAACAACTCCAACCGTGTCTGCTGGATGATTGAAAATTTCAAGCGTCCGGTTATCGCAGCAATCAACGGATTCTGCCTGGGCGGCGGCGTAGAGCTCGCTATGTCCTGCGATATCCGTCTCTGCTCTGAGAACGCAACATTTGGTCAGCCGGAAGTAGGCCTCGGCATGACTCCGGGATGCGGCGGCACACAGAGACTTGCACGTTTTGTCGGCCTCGGCAAGGCAAAAGAGATCCTCTACACCGCACGTGCCAACTACTCTGCACAGGATGCCCTTGACATGGGTCTCGTAAACTATGTATATCCGATCGAGAGCCTTATGGATGAGGCTATGAAGCTTGCGAACGAGATCGCTGCACAGGCGCCGATCGCAGTTTCACTCGTGAAGGAAGCTGTCAATGTTGGATACCAGACAGATCTGAACTCTGCTCTGAAGTTCGAAGGCAACTGCTTCGCACAGTGCTTCGCAACAGAAGATCAGAAGTATGCAATGGAGCATTTCCTTGCAAGAAGCAAAGATCCGAAGGAATTCAAGAATAAATAATGAATTGCTGAAAGCGTCCTGAAATATACGGTGGGACTGCTGTAGTACGCAAGGTTTGCTGCTGCGGCAGTCCCATTATGTAATTGACGAAACAGCGAATTTGTTGTATATTAAAATCGGAACACCGGTATACCGGATAAACATGACAGATTGCAGGACGCTGCAGGCAGCCGGAAACTGCTTCCTGTATTCTGGAATCCGCAGCATTATCACAGAAAAGGAGCAAAGAGCAATATGAAAGTCTTATTGGTAAACGGTTCGCCGCACGCAAACGGAAACACTGCCATCGCGCTGCAGGAGATGGTGTCCGTCTTTGAACAGGAATCCATCGAAACAGAGATCGTACACGTCGGCAACAAAGCCATCCGCGGATGCATGGCCTGCGGCGCCTGTTCCACAAAGGGAAAATGTGTCTTTGACGATGCGGTCAATGAACTGGCGGAGAAATTCGAGGCGGCAGACGGGCTGGTCATCGCAAGCCCCGTATACTACGCTTCGGCGAACGGAACACTGATCTCGCTTCTGGACCGCCTGTTTTTCAGTTCGCAGTTTGACAAGACCATGAAGGTCGGCGCCAGCGTTGTCGTCGCACGCAGAGGCGGGCTGTCCGCGACCTTTGATCAGCTTAACAAATACTTCGGAAATTGCGGTATGGCGGTTGCGACAAGCCAGTACTGGAACAGCGTGCACGGCCGTGAGGCCGGTGAGGCGCATGAGGACGCAGAGGGCCTGCAGACGATGCGGACGCTGGCACGCAACATGACATTTCTGATGCGAAGCATCGCGCTTGGCAAGGAGAAATACGGCCTGCCGGAGACGGAGCCGTGGATGCCGACGCACTTTATACGGTAATAGTTTCGGCAAATTCAGTGCCGAAGCAAGATTTCACAAATCTTTTATTGCTTTGCACTAAGCTCAGTTTCCCGGATCGGCTTCACGATATCAGGTTATCTGAATCAGCAGCAGATACATCATCTTTTGTATCATTCGCGCCTGAGAGCAACGATTTTAGATGATCAGATAGGATTTCCTGTGATCCGAAAAGATGCGTATTAAGTGCTTTTTCATCGCCCCAAACAATATCTGTAAAGAAAGCTTCGGCCCTTTTTTTGCGAAGAACCAGAGTCAAAGGTTTTGATGAAGCGATATTTAACTGATTGCCATTTAGTAAGGTCATCGGTTTTGTATTAGCAGCAAAGGTAAATCCAAGTGTACAAGTTGTATTTGCTGTGGCAAATGAACAGAAAATCCGATTTTTGCTAAAGTCTTCTTCTACGGAGCAGGTGCCGGAAAAAATCCCAATAATTCCAGGTAGTGCATTGATCTTCCGACGAACAGAACCTTTGATTTCTGATTCACTTCTGCCGCATTTTGTGAAACTGATGTCTGCTTCGGTCAAAGTGCCGTCAAGACATCTGTCAAAGAAGTCTTCGGCGCTGGAAGCGTAGGAGACACCTGTCAAATGTTGATAGTTGTTCTTTTCTGCCGAGACAATATAGTATGGCCTGTTTTTAAATGCAGGTGAGCATAGAAGGTAATCGTATTCGACAAAGTAATGATAGTACAAAGAAGCCATAGAAGAAACGGTATTGCATACGCGCTGCTTGAAGCTGATCTGTGGTTCTGACATTTGATACTCCCTTCAAAGTAAAAGAGACGGTTTCCCGTCTCCTTACTAATTTTTCACAGTTTATTCTGCAATGGGAACGGGTTTTTGGTCTCCGTCCCGACCTGGCACGGGTTTAACGTCTCCGTACCGACGTTTTTATTCAATTTCATTATATGACAAGATGGCAGAAAAAACAACGACTATTTCACGAGCCCGTGGTCGAAGCGGAATCATACAAGATATATTATGTGCCTCCTGAAATCGCAAACATATGCTATCTTTCTCCCATCCTCCTGACAGACTCCCGCACCCTAAGCTGCAGCCCGATTTCAATATTGATAAAAGATTCGGACGGATATTCCAGATACCGGATCAGCAGTTCAACTGCTTCGGCGCCAAAGCGCGTCCGGGGCAGATCGACTGTCGTCAGCTTTGGATAAATAAGCGTACACTCCTCCCGTCCGTCAAATCCGACGAACGAGAAGTCATCCGGGATCCGGTAGTCGTTCTTGATGCAGGCGTGCATTGCGCCGAGCACCACGAGATCATTATCACCTATAAATGCGGTCGGAAGATCCTCCTTACTGTAGGTGTGCAGGATGCGGTCCATGCCGACCTCCGCCTCCTCATGCGGATAGCCGATCTTGTAGTACAGGCAGTTCTCCGGCTTCAGACCGAAGCCGTACATGTGGGAAAACGCCCAGAACCGGCGCTCCAGAAAGCTGTCGATCTCGACACCGCTTCCCAGATATCCGATCCGGCGATGGCCCATGTCATACAGATATTTCAGTGAAATCCATGTCCCCTGCTCATTGTTCACTTTTACGCAGTTCAGCGGTAAATCATTGAAGTAATTATCAAACAGAACAAACGGAATGTTCAGATGCTGAAAATACGGCAGATCGCGTTCCTGGAGCTCTGTCGCAAAAATAACAAATCCGGCACAGCCCGCTTCCCGAATGTAGGAGATTTCCGTTTCGATGTTGGCGCGGGTAATGTTGATAAAGGTGATGCTGTAGCCGTGTCTGCGCGCGGCAGTCTGGATTCCGGAAAGAATATAAGGCAGGAAGGAATTCATGCCAAGCAGCTTGCCGGTTGCGGTGAATACGACGAACCCGATCGTCCGGCCATTGCCTGTAGTGCCGCCTTTGTTTCCTCCATCATATCCGTCGGCAAGAAGGGAACCCTGCACGTCGACAGACTTCGTCGGTGAAATGCTGTCGGTGGACTTGCCATCGGCAGCATCTCCGGGTACAGGCATGTCTGCATCTGCGGATTCCGCCAGGCGCGCATAGCCGTGCTGGCGGACGATCAGACCCTCCTGCTGAAGAAGATTCAGATTTCTGCGAATTGTCATTTCCGTGCAGGAGAGGGCTTCAGCCAGGTCTTTGATCGAAGCAATTTTCTGTTCCTGCATAATGTTCAAAATCAGTTCTTTTCTTGATGGCTTCATAGGATCCCTCTCTCTGTATCTGCATTTCCTGCTTCATGTCATTATAACAGCTATTTCAACAAATAACAAATAAATATGTTTGAAAAAGCACAATACGTATAATTGGATCAGTAAAGCCATAATCAGAATGCAGAAATGTTCGCCAGAGCGCAATGTTCGTTTTATGTGGAAAAAAGGAAAAATGTGCGGTTTCGTGCATTGATATATAGAAGAGACGATGATATAATTCTAAAATATCATAAAAGAACATTCGGGGGGGGTAAAAGCTATATTTAAGAACAGAGAAGCCCAAAAACGAACATACGAAACCTTGGAACAGGACACCGCGATTGTTAAATAACAAACAATTCAGCAAAACGCACAAAAATAGGTCGTGTTTTTGTGTTTTTTTCCCAGTTGACGAATGAAATTGGATACGGTATGATACAAAGCATAACCGGTATACCGGTATACGGAAATACCGGAATGCAGGAGGTATTTTATATCTAAAATATTTCGGAGAAACGATGGTGAAATAAACCAAAGTTTCCAAAAAACTAAATAACTTCGAGTAGAATTCGGGAGAGGAAAAGAGATGGACAGTAATTTCGTATTGGAGCTGAAGGGAATCGAGAAGCACTTCGGCGGCGTCACTGCTCTGAGCGGTGTATCCTTCCAGCTGAAGGCCGGAGAGGTGCATGCGGTTATGGGCGAGAACGGAGCCGGCAAATCCACTCTGATTAAAGCAATTACGGGCGTTCACAGTCCGGATGCTGGCTCTATTGTTTATCAGGGAGAAGAAGTGAAGTTCCATTCTTCTCTGGAAGCCGCTGAGGCAGGCATTTCGGCCGTATATCAGCATGCAACGGCATTTCCGACGCTCTCTGTCACAGAGAACATTTTCATGGGACAGGAGATTACGACAAAAGGCGGACTGTACAAGTGGAAGGAAATGCGAAATAAAGCGAAGGAACTGCTTGGACCGCTGAATGATCAGATTGATGTCAATGCACCAATGCATGCACTCAGCGTTGCAGAGCAGCAGATGGTCGAGATTGCAAAAGCGCTGTCAAGACAGCTCAAGGTACTGATCCTCGATGAGCCGACCGCATCTCTCACCCAGAAGGAATGTGAGGAACTTTATGCGATCGTCGATCATCTGAAGGAGCGAGGTGTCTCGGTTGTAATTATCTCGCACCGGATGGAGGACATGTACCGTCTGGCATCACGGGTCACGGTTTTGCGGGATGCACACTACATCGGAACCTGGGATGTCAATGAGATTTCCGAAGACGAGTTGATCGCCCATATGGTCGGCCGCGCACTTGCACAGCGCTATCCGGAGCGGACAGCAAAGATCGGCGAAGTGATGCTGGAGATGCAGAATGTCAGTTGTACGGGCGTGTTCAAGGATGTGTCGCTGATGGTTCGGAAGGGAGAAGTCGTATGTCTGACCGGCCTTGTCGGAGCCGGAAGAACGGAGATTTGTGAAAGCATCTTTGGAATCCGTAAACCGAGTGCAGGAAAGATACTGCTCGAGGGTGAGGAGCTTCATGTCCGGTCACCGAAGGAGGCATTCAAAAAGGGGATTGGTCTTCTGCCGGAGGATCGGCAGCTGGAGGGGCTTGTATATGAGCTTCCGATCTACCAGAATGTTACATCTGCCAATCTGAGTGAATATTCCTCTGCAGTCGGATTTCTGAATGTGGGGAAGGAAAAAGAGCAGTCCGAAGCATTGTGTGCAAGGACGGCATTGAAAGCCGCAAGCATAGAGGCGAGACCGGACAGCCTTTCGGGCGGAAACCAGCAAAAGGTTGTATTTTCAAAGCTGATCGGATGCGATTTGAAGCTTCTGATTCTGGACGAGCCGACAAAGGGTGTCGATGTGGGTGCCAAGTATTCGATCTGCGAAATCGTAAATGAGCTTGCGGAAAAAGGATATGCGATCCTGCTGGTATCCTCGGAGATGCCGGAGGTGCTTGGAATGTCGGATCGGATATATGTGGTAAAGGAAGGCCGGATTTCGGGCGAATTTGAGACGAAACATGCAGATCAGGAAATCCTGATGCGGGCTGCTATATAGAGAGGGTTATCACTATGAAGAACATCGTTAAGAACAGAAATTTCGGTCTGATCATCGGCATAGGAGCGATTCTGCTGCTGGCCTGGATACTCGTACCGCAGTTCTTCAAGCCATCGACGCTTGTCTCGACGATTCGCAATAACTGCGTATTTGCATTCCTGGCCTGTGCAGAGGTGCTGGCCATCATGGCAGGAAATATCGATCTGTCGGGACCGGCAATTCTGGCTGCCGCGGGATGCCTGACAATCAATATTCACATTGCAAATCCGGAACTTTCGATTGTCGTGCTTGTTCTGATCGCTATTGTATTCGGACTTGCAATCGGGGCTATCAACGGATTTCTTGTTATGTATCTCGGTATGGTGCCGATGATCGCCACACTGGCGACAACTTACATACTGCGCGGTACGGCATTTTATCTCACCAGTCAGGGAATCACCTACTATGCAGCATTTTTTCAGGAGGAATACAGAAAGATCGGCATTCCGAAAACACTTGGTATTCACAATGTTATATGGTGTGCGATTGTCGTATTTGTAATTACCGGGATCCTGATCAACCGGAGCACAATTGGCCGGAGACTGCTTGCAATCGGTACAAATCGCGAGTCGGCAAGGATTTCAGGTATCAATGTTCAGATGATCGGAACAATCGGCTACATGATTTCCGGTGCGATCTGTGGTCTTGCGGGAGTCTGTTGGGGAGCCAATTACACGTCGGTAGACAGCTATTGCGCCGACGGGTATGAGATGACAGCAATCTGCATCTGCCTGCTCGGCGGGGCCGGCGACGGAGAGGCGCGCATCAGCGGACTGGTACTGTCGACAGTTCTGATTGCATTCATGTCAGCGTTTATCAGTATGCTCCCGGGCATGAGTACCTGGTCGGACGGAATCAAGGGAATCATGATTGTTCTGGCGATTGCGCTCAACGCGTGGACGCACAAATCGACGCAGAAGAAGGAACTTCAGGAAAGAGAGAGGAGAATGGCATGAAGAACGGAAGTATGAAAAAGCTGTTTCTGCGGTGGGAGATGCTGCTGATTCTTGTTCTCCTTGCCCTGAATGTACTGCTTGCCATCAAGGAGCCGACGGTCTTTTTCAAAAAAGGAACGATTACCAGCATGGTAGAGGCGGGGTTAAATCTTTGTCCGCTTGTCATGGGAATGTCGCTGGTTATGATTATCGGAAAGATCGATGTGTGCTGCGTGGCAAATGTATGTGTATGTGCCTACGTGACCGGTTCGCTGTGTGAGGCGGGCGCTGCGCCGGGGATTGCATATCTGGTCGGCATTATTGTCAGTGTACTTCTGGGCATGTTCGCGGGCCTGCTGGTCGGATATCTGGAGTTTCCTCCTGTAGTCACCACGATTGCTCTCTCGCTGGCCTATCGCGGTTGTGTGCGCGGTCTGATGGGAACCAATGTGCTGCGCACCTTCCCGAAGTTCTACAATGCGCTCATGTGGCGGGATATTCTGGGGATTCCGTATTGCGCGATCGCATTTACGGTCATTGCGATTCTATTTACTCTGCTGCTGCATAAGACACGCTTTGGCCGCTCGCTTTTCATGATCGGAAACAACGCGATGGCGACAGAGTACTCCGGAATTAATGTAAAGCGAGTTATCTTTCAGGTTTATGTGATTGCCGGATTTATGGCAGGTGTCTGTTCCGCTTTCTTCGTCGGAAGAACGGGAGGAGGTATGACGGCGTCGATGGGAACCGGAAGCGAAATGCAGGTGATCGCGACCACAGCACTTGGCGGTGTGGCAGCTGACGGCGGAAGCGGTACGATACCAGGGGCGTTTATCGCAACCTTCATCATGGCGGCAACCTCTTACTTCCTCGGTCTGATGGGTGTTGAGGAGCAGGGGCGCAAGATCTTCATGGGAATCATTCTGATCATCGCGGTCGTTGTCACAAACTCCAAAGAGACCTGGCTGAAGGAAAAGCTCAGCGGACTTCGCAGGAAACAGCAGATCGCAGCATAAACTGCATTTAGTACGGAGCACGATCCTGCAGAGGAAAGGAGGTTTTGATCAGGGCAGGTAAGCTATATATTTTTATAACCAACCAAATGTAGACTTCAAAGAACAAGAAAGGACAGTTACATGAAAAAGAAAATTATCGCTACACTTCTGGCTGTATCTATGACAGGTACGCTGTTTGCGGGCTGCGGCGGGACATCGTCATCCGGAAGCACATCCGGTGCATCCAGTGCGGCAGCAGCTGCATCCTCGTCCAAATCGGAGACGGTCGCAGATGGATCAGACTCTGCAGCGGCAGACAGTGCTTCTGCAGCGGCGGATACGACCGACAATAAGGATAAGAAGATTGCAATTATTGATCAGGAGCATCATGAGCAGTGCCTGCTGCAGATCCAGGGCTTTATGGACTATGTGACAGAGCAGGGTTACACCGCAGTTGATAAAACAATCGCAGGCGGTGAGTCTGACAGTACGGTTCAGATTCAGGCGATTGATGAGGCAATCACTGAGGGTGTCGACGCGATCGTAGTTAACTGTCTTTCCGAGACTGGCCTGGATGAGGTAGTCAGTAAGGGCGTCGATCAGGGTATCGTGTTTGACAGCTTTGACTCTGCAATTCCCCCGACGAATCGTCTGGTCAATGTCAACCAGTGTGCGCCGGAAACAGTTGGTGCGTTCTATGTTCGCATGGGTGTTCTCGCAGCACTTCGTGTAGAGTATCCGGGTGATGACATGCTGTCTGCGGTAGAAGAAGCACTTGCGGACTACGATGGTCCGGAGATCGTGCTTGGTTGCATGAGCCATCTTGCAGATGCGCCGGTACAGAATGCATGGATCGATGCAATGTATGCAGAGCTGGAAAACCCGATTTATGACGGCAAGGTCTCCAAAGAGCTGGATATCAACTACGGAAGCGGCTCTCTGCAGGTCATTACCGAGCGTGCACAGGCATTCATCGCTGAGGACAAGGTTGATGTGATTATTTCCCTCGTTGGAAATGGAATTCCGCCGATTCTGAATGCTTTTGAAGGTGTGGACAGTGACATCATGGTTTGCGGATGCGGACGTTTCTCTGAGCAGTCCAGCTACATTGCGAAGCAGGGAGAGGATTACTTCTCCTCACGCGTACCGTACATCATGTACTGGGATATCACATACTATGCGGCAATTGCAGGTGCGGCTCTGATTCAGAACCTTGAGGGCAACTTCAACGGTGAGGTCGGCGAGGTTCTGCATGTAGAGGCGACAGGCACACATCCGGCAACTGATTTCACGGTTCGTGAGGCAGCTGATGGCGGCACCGAGGTTATCATGGGTGATCCGATCATCATGGATCAGAACAACGTTGCCGAATACGGTGATAAATTCTAATCCTTCTGTCTGATTACGCGGCACGGAGGTGCGCAGGCGGACAGAGGAAAGAGGGGCGGGAGGCTGCCGGAGCAGTCAGCACAGCCGGGCTGCGCGGCAGTCTTCCCGAAAGGCAGATCATACATAGAGTATTCCCGAGATAAGAGGAGATTTGTTTTGAAGTACGAAATGAACAAGGAAATGTACCTGAAGGCATACGAAAATATGTACAAAGGCAGAGTCATCGAGGATTTTCTGATGGATTGCTTTATGGAGGGCAACCTCGGAAATCTGTTCCATCCGGGACACGGTGAGGAAGCCTGCGGCGCTGGGAGTGTTGCCGCACTGGAGGAGGGTGATTTCCTGTGTCTCCACCACAGAAACCACACTCACTGTATTGCACGCGGTCTGGACATGAAGAAAGTTATCGCGGAGACGATGAACCGTGATACCGGATACAATCACGGGGTTGCCGGTGACTATCAGTTTGCCAGCCCGGAGGACCATGTCTACGGACTCGGCGGGACGCTTGGACCGTGCTTTACCATCCCGAACGGCATTGCGCATATGCAGAAGGTAAAAAAGACCGGAAACATTGTGGTTGCTTATTCTGGAGATAATTCTACTTCAGAAGGTGCATTCCATGAGGGCATGAATGCTGCAAAAGCACTGAACCTACCTGTTCTGATGATTATTCAGAACAACAAGTACGGTGTCTGCACGAGAATAGAGGATATCACCGGCATCAAAGAGCTGAGTACCCGAGGTAAGGGATATGAAATCCAAAGCAGAACCGTTGACGGAAATGATGTTGAAACAGTCTATTCCGCGACAAAGGAAGCAGCGGAATATGTCCGCGCCGGCAAGGGACCGTATCTGCTGGAGTTGATGACCTGGAGACAGCTGGGACACGGCCCGGGAGATGGCGTCGGATACAAGGACCCCGAAGAAAATGCGGCATGGCTGAAGCGCGATCCGCTTATACTGGCAAAGAACAAGCTGAAAGAGAAATTCGGTGTCACGGAGGAAGCGCTCGCCGCGATCAGGAAGCGCAGCGAGGAAGAGATGGATGAGGTTGGGCAGTTTGCACTGAACTCGCCGCTGGCATCCAGAGAACAGGTCTTTCGCCACATTTACGCAGAGGGGTAAAATAATCATGAAAAAAATAGCATATGGACAGGCAGTCAGAGAAGCAATGTTGGAAGAGATGCAGCGCGATGAAAACGTCATCATCGTCGGAAACCAGGTCGCGCCGCCGGATGGTGGCTGGGGCATCAACAAGGGCCTCGTTGATCTGTTCGGTCCGGAGCGCGTCGTTGATATGGCAATCGCAGAGAATGCATCAACCGGTCTCGCAATCGGTGCGGCATTCTGCGGTGCCCGTCCGATCGTGGATTATCAGATGTCGGACTTCATGGCGGTTGCATATGATCCGATTGCGGTGCATGCGGGCAAATGGAATTACGTCGCACAGGGCAAGCTGAACGGCATGCCGCTTGTGTGCCGCTGTGGTATCCCGAAGGCATTCGGGCCGCACCATTCCGCAAGGATCTACAATATTTTTGCAAATTCGCCGGGTCTGAAGATCGTTCACCCGACCAATGCAACGGACGCAAAGGGACTGATGAAGTCCGCGGTTCGCGACAACAATCCGGTTCTGTTCTTCGAGCTGCTGGATGATTATGCGAAAATCCAGGAGATTCCGGAGGAGGAATATACAGTTCCGATCGGAAAGGCCGCGACTGTGGAGGAGGGTTCTGATCTGACGATCGTCGCCTTCGGTCGTGCAGTGAACATTGCGAAGGAGGCCCTTACAGGCCTGAAAGCAGCCGGCATCAGCGCAGAACTGATCGATCTGCGCACGCTGGTTCCGATGGATGAAGAAGCGATTCTGAATTCTGTCAAAAAGACCAGAAATCTTCTGATCGCAGAGGAAGCGCCGCGCAGCTTCAGCATCACCGGCGAGATTGCATTCCGCGTGCAGAACAAGCTGATGGGTATTCTTGATCGCCCGATCGAGCGCTGCACGATGGAGGATGTCACGGTTCCGACCGGTCCGATCGAGGATTACGTGCTGCTGCATCCGGAGGATATTGAAAAGGCATGCAGGGATATGCTTGGCAAATAACCAGAGTGTTTGATTATAGATGTAACAGATGATAGCTGATTCATGATTTTTAAGAAAGGATGGCTGAATCATGGCATTTGTAGTGAAGATGCCCAAGATGGGCGGAAATATGGAGTACGGCACGATCTCCGAGTGGGTCAAGCAGGAGGGCGAGACCGTTGAGCGCGGCGATCTGCTGTTTACCTTCGAGACGGATAAGACAACGATGGACTACAAAGCGCGCAAGGAGCATGGCATCATGCTCAAAGTGATGGCCGAGGAGGACGAGCAGTACGACATCGGTACGCCGCTCTGCATCATCGGTGAGGAAGGCGAGAACATCTCGGAATATCTGTAAATTTAGTTTTATGACATGGCCGGGCCGGCGCTGCGCGCATCCGGGACGAGACAGAATCACTTCTGCGGCGTCTGACCCGGAGGACAGTTTCAGTTTATACTGCAGAAAGGAATAGTGACATGGGAAAATGGCAGATTCCGGCGACAGGCGGACATATGGAGGCGGCCGACGGCATTTATTACCAGAATATGACAAACCTTGAGGTGGCAGAGCGCCTGAAAAAGAACGATGTGCTCCTGATGCCGATCGGTTCCACAGAGAATCATGGTCCGAGTGCGCCGTACGGCGAGGACACGTATCTTGACACGCGCCTCTGTGAGCAGGTTGCAAAGGCAACAGGCTGTACCGTCGCGATGCCGACCTGGTACGGCTCACATCCGTTCCATCATCTCGGACAGAAGGGCACGATCGTCATTCCTGAGGAAATCCTGGCAGGATATATCCAGTACATGCTGGCGGGTTTCTGGAACACCGGGTTCCGCAAGATCATCATCGTAAACGGCCACGGACAGGACTACGTCATCCCGCTGGCGATCCACAAATTCGGCAAGAAGTGGCAGGTGCCGGCAATTATCCTGTACGTTCACTTCTGGAACGCAGCGAAAGAGCAGATGGGCACAAAGGAAGTCGGCGGACCGTACGACAAATTCTTCGTCCATGCGGACGAGATCGAGCAGTCCTGGTGCAAGGCGCTGTTCCCGGAATTCATCCAGGAGGAGCATGAGATCTCCGTACCGGCGGCTCCGCTGATTCCTGCCGGCCATATCATGGACAGCTCGGAGATGAACGGGGGCGTCATCAAGTGGTACAATGCGATGGGCTCCTGCGGCGCAGAGTGCATCTGCCAGCCGGAAGGTGTCATCGGAGACGCAACGGCTGCTGACTGGAAGAAGGCCGAGAAGGGTGTCACCATGACCCTCGATTACCTCGAGAAGCTGGTCAATGACATTCTGGAGCGGTATCCGGCAGGCGTGCTTCCGCCAATCGACAAGATGACACAGCGTCCGAAGGAGGACATCGAAGCCGTCATCAAGGGACCGAACGAGCCGGGCGGACGTCATCTCTTCACACTGGAATATTAAAGATAAGCTCTCGTCTCATGACTGCCGCATCCCGGTTGTGGGGATGCGGGCAGTCATGAGACGGGCAGCAGCATATAAGTGAAACACAAAAACCTACAGAAAAGAGGAAAAAAAACATGAGCAATCCCGATAAAGTAAGATCAGTCGTTATGACCGGTCCGGGCAAAGTTGAAGTACAGGAATTCCCGTGGCCGGATCATCTCGAGGACGGTGCCGTCCTCGCAAAGGTTGAGATGTCCGGTATCTGCGGTACCGACAAGCACGCATTCGACGGGGACAACCTGCTGTACGGCGGCACGGAGTCCGAGCAGGAGATGGTTTATCCGCACGTTCCGGGACATGAGATTTCCGCGATCGTCGTCGATATGGGCGGCAAGGGTTCCGACATCGAGTATTCCGGCAAGGACCTGAAGGTCGGCGACCGCATCACGGTCTGCCCGAACGTCATCTGCGGACACTGCTGGTACTGCCGCAACATCCACGGCTTCCCGTTCTGCCCGGATCATCAGGGCATCGGCATGACTTACAGTGCAAAGGATTTCCCGCACTTCATCGGTGGATGGTCTGAGTACGTATATCTGCCGCCGAAGGCATGGGTGTATAAGTGCCGCGAGGATCTGACCGTTGAGGAGGCAGCGCTCTCTGAGATTTTCGTCGTTACAGCTCTGCTGGACCGCGCAAAGATGTACAGCCAGATCGACGCACGCGGCGGCTTCCACTTCGGTGACACGGTTGTCATCCAGGGTCTGGGCGCAATCGGCATGACGATGACTGCAAAGGCACGCATGCTCGGCGCGGGCAACATCATCGTACTGGATTACAAGCAGAAAAACCTCGAGCTGGCCAAGGAGTTCGGAGCGGACATCGCAATCAACCTGAACGACCTTTCCGAGAAGGATCTGATCGATGAGATCAAAGGATACACAGAGGGCAGAGGCGCGGATGTCTGCGTTGAGGGCGTCGGCACACCGGATGCGGTCAGCACAGGCCTGAACCTGCTTCGCCGGGGCGGTACGTACTGCGAGACAGGAAACTTTGCGGACACCGGCACAGTTCCGCTGAACATCCACAGACAGTTTGCGGCGAAGAACGTACTGTTCATCGGCAACACGAACCATCCGCACGACCAGTACTACGTACACCATGACATGATGGTGAAGCACCGCAAGGAATTCCCGTGGCACAAGCTGGTGACACACCGCTTCGATCTCGATCAGTGCATGGACGCAATGAAGGCTTCCTACGAGCCGGACGCGCTGAAGGTTGAGTTTGTACCGGGTCTCAATAAGAAATCATAAGTTCTATATTTTTTTTCGATGGTGCGGTATACCGGAATACCGTAAATGCAGAGCAAAGGATACATCGGGTGCCGCACCGTCGATGCCATAAAAACGATCATAAAATGATTGGATTCAGAGAGGTTCTGTGATGAAAATTGCGTTTGGAGTAGATAATTTCGGATTTGAACTGAAGGAGAGTGTCCTGCAGCATCTCCGGGAGCTCGGACATGAGGTTGTTGAGGTGGGGTCCACCGATCAGGATCACCTGCGCAACTATATCCAGGTCGGACACGATGTATCCGAACTGGTCACAAGCGGAAAGTGTGACAGAGGCATCGTTGTCTGTGGTACGGGTGTCGGCATCACGATTGCGACCAACAAGAACAAGGGGATCAGCTGTGCCTTTGTCAATGACGTGTGGTTTGCCCGCATCTGCCGCATCGTAAACAATGCCAACATCATGGCGCTCGGCAGTTCCACGACAACACCGAGAATTGCGAATGACTGCATCGATGTATTTCTTGGCACGGAGTGGGGCGAGGGACTCAGCCCGGAGGATGTTGAGCGGGTTCACGGAGAAGTGCAGATGCTCCGTGACTATGAGAACGAATATTTCAAATAACGGGGTTTCGGATTTCTGAAAGGAGAGCAGGATGCTTTGTACGATTAGTCCGAATCGGATCGGACACAATCTTTCAATTTATGATGCGGCTGAGACCATCGCGGAAAACGGATATTTCAAGGGGTATTTCAGCTGGGATCTTGCATGGGATCTGTCAAAGGGTGTGGAGGAGACGAAGCGGGTGTATCGCGAATATGACCTGATTCCGACCGGTTTTACGCTTCCCTGCATTCCCGTGATTTATTCCGAACCGGATGAGTTTTTTGAACGGGACAAGAACATCATCGACAATCTCGTGCGGCAGGCAGCGGAGGTCGGCTATGACCACGCATTCACCTGGATCGTACCGGGGTCCGATCTCTATGAGATGCAGGAGAACTACGATATTCATGTGCGGCGGCTGCGTGAGATCTGCAGAATTTTCGCCAGGTACGGTCTGAAGCTGGCGATTGAATTTATCGGTTCCATGACCTGGTGCAAAGAGTTCAAATATCCCTTTATCCGGCATATGGGAGAGGGCGTGCAGCTCTGCAGGGATGTCGGGGAACCGAACATCGGCATTTCGCTGGATACGTATCACGTCTATACGGCCGGCGATACGGCCGAGGATTACGACAAATACTTTACTGATGTGACACAGATTGTCGAGACGCACATCAATGACGCCATTCCGGGCATTGCGCGGGAGGATCATCTCGATGATAAGCGGATGCTTCCGGTTGAGTCGGGCGTCGTCGATACGGCGGCATTTTTCAACTGTCTGAACCGTCTGGGCTATACCGGTTCAATCATGCCGGAGCCATACAGTCAGCGCATTGTTGATATGCCGTTTGCGGAGGCACTGAAAGAGGTGGAGCTGAGCATGCGCAGGGCGTTTGAACGATACTGCTGACAGCGAGGAGGTATCATATGATCAAAATCGGATGCGGAACCGTGGTATTCCGCGAATTTGAACTGGAACGGGCACTGGAGGCAATCCGCGAAATCGGGTACGAGTATATCGAGACACAGGCTGTCGGACCGTGGTGTCCGCATGTAGACGTGCGCAAGGATGATCCGGTCAGATTTGCCGATCTGGTGAAAAGCTACGGCTTCAAGGGAGTCACCGGTCTCTGGATGCCGGACGGTAATATGGTAACAAATGCAAACAGCGTGGAATCCGGTATTCTGGCGATCCGGTGGGCCGATGCGGCAGGGATTCCGGTGGTGCACACCGGAGATGGTCACGTGCCGGACGGCATGGATGAGGATGTCGCGTATGAAAACATCCGCCGGACGCTGGACGGAATCATCGAGGGTACGCCGGATGGAAAGGCGGTGCTTGGATTTGAACCGCACGGTGCGCTTTCCCTGACGGGAAAAGGCCTGCAGCGCATCATGGCGATGGCGCCCGCCGACCGGCTTGGTGTAAATTATGACGCGGCAAATATCGTCCGCGGCGGGTATGTCGAGAGTGCAGGTGTGACGGAGGAGACGACGGACTCCGGCTATAAGGGAATTGAGAACGACGAGCGCGAGGATGAGGTGCTGCAGGCGATTGCAGACCGCGTCGTGCACTTCCACACAAAGGATCTTGATCCGGATTACAATTGTGTTCCGCTCGGAGACGGAATTGTCAAAAACAGAGCATGCTATGAAATCCTGGAACGGGCGGGCTACAGCGGCGCATTCTCTCTGGAGACAGAGGGCGGTCTGGACTTTGAGGCCAGCTGTGCACTTGCCGCAAAGAGCTATCAGTGGATGGTTGAAAACCTGAAATAACAGAGCGGCCAAATTTGAAAAAGGAGAAAACAGATGAATTATTTTGAGAGAGTACACGCACAGACGCCGACGAAGTTCTGGATCAACAACGTGACCAGAGAGCAGGCACAGCTGGCGATTGACAACGGCGCAACCGGCTGCACGCAGAACCCGGCTTACACCTGGAAGATGATGACCAATGAGAAAGAGAGCAGCTATGTCGAGGAGGTTCTGAAGAATATCCTCAAGGATACGCAGGACACGGATCAGGCGATGGTCGCGCTGCAGCGCGAGCTGATCGGCGGCGTGGCAAAAGTATTCAAGCCGATGTATGACGCATCCAACGGCAAGTACGGCTACGTCAGCATTCAGGGTGATCCGTTCCGTGAGGACGCGAAGTCCATCATTGAATTTGCACGGTTCAACCGTCAGGCGGGTGAGAACATCATGGCAAAGATCCCGGCGGTTCCGGGCGGACTCGAGGCGATGGAGACGCTGATCAAGGAACGCGTGCCGATCAATGCGACAGAGTGTTTCGCGGTCCGGCAGGTCATGGACGTCATCGAGCTGTATGAGAAAACCACGAAGAATATGGTCAATCCGGCACCGATGTACTACAGCGTCATCACCGGTATCTTCGATGAGTACATTACCGGTCAGGTAGAGAAAGAGGGCATCGACATCCCGTCTGATTACGTATGGCAGGGCGGTATCGCAGTCGCAAAGAAGATCTACCAGATGGTCAAGGAGAGCGGCTCCGAGTGCAAGTTCATCGGCGGAGGCGCGCGCGGCCTGCATCACTTCACCGAGATGGTCGGCGCGGACTGCCAGATCACCATCAACTGGTCCGGTACGGCGGACAAGCTGCTTGAGCAGGATGCGCCGGTTGTACAGCGTTTCCTCGCACCGACGCCGCATCGTGTTGTCGACGAGCTCTGCGAGAAGATCCCGGCATTCCGCCAGGCGTATGAGTGGAAGGCGATCGATCCGTCTGAGTATGAGGATTACGGTCCGGTCGTGCTGTTCCGCAGCAGTTTTGAGTCCGCGTGGAAGAATGCACTCAAGTGGATTGAGGAGCGGAAGTAAATCAAAAAACCCTAAGAGACTGCCGCAGGAAGTATCTTGATGCATCAGATGGTAGATGCATTTGACTGCTCTCTGCGGCAGTTTCGGAAAAGAGAGGAAGATATGGGAAAAGCAGGATTTATCGGTCTGGGGATCATGGGATGCCCGATGGTTGAAAATCTGATCAAAGCAGGTGTTGAGGTCTGCGTGTATGATGTCATAGAGGCAAATGTCAGAAGGATGGCGGAAAAAGGTGCGGCGGCATCGAATCCGGCCGAGATCGGACGGGACTGCAGAGTGGTGTTTCTCTCACTGCCGAACGGTGCGATTTCCAAAGACGTGCTGTTTGGGACTGACGGCATCGCACAGTACCTGCAAAAGGGCGCAATCGTTGTTGACACCAGCAGCATCACGCCTGTAGAGGCGCAGGAGTGCGCGGACCGGCTTGCGGAGCGCGGCGTGCATCATCTGGACGCGCCGGTCAGCGGCGGCGAGCCGGGCGCCGTCGACGGGACGCTGGCGTTTATGGTCGGCGGCGATGAGAAGGCATTTGATGCTGTGATGCCTTACTTTGAGATTCTCGGCTCTTCGGCGATCCTGGTCGGCGGGACTGGCAGCGGCTGCGTGACGAAGCTGGCAAACCAGGTCATTGTGAATCTGAACATAGCGGCGGTCGGCGAGGCGATGGTGCTGGCCTGCAAATGCGGCGCCGATCCGAATAAGGTCTATGAGGCCATCCGCGGCGGTCTGGCAGGAAGCGCCGTACTGGACGCAAAGGCGCCGATGATGATCGCGCGCAACTTCAACCCCGGCGGGACGATCAAGATCAACGCGAAGGACATCAAAAATGTGCTGGACACCTCACATGCGGTCAATGTGCCCATGCCGTTTTCCGCGCAGCTGTATGAACTGCAGCAGACGCTGATCGCGCACGGGCACCTGATGGATGACCACGGCGGATACGTGCAGTATTTCGAGGATCTGGCAGGGGTAACAGTACAGTAAAGAAGTGGAGAATGATGTCAAACTACGAGTATCAGAATGTTACACGAATTATTTTCGGACGCAATGCGTGATCCCCGGTTGTCTGGCTAACACAGCCCCTGCATCGTGAAGATCTACGAACTGGCGCTGTAACAAAGGAATGAAAAGCGGCGGGTCTGGAAGGAGATACTGTCAATGGACGCAACAGTGGAAATCAAAAAGAAATCACTCTTTGATTATCTGATGGACGGAATCAATGCCATGATTCCGTTCATTGTAGCAGGCGGGATGCTGATGGCACTTGGGTTTGCGGTTGCCGGGGCTTCTGCCATGAATTATCCGGAGGAAGGGATCGGCACACTTGGGCAGGTACTCTATTTCGTCGGAAATAAGATGACGATGTCACTGATGTTTGTGGTGTGTGCCGGGTTCATAGCGGATTCGATTGGCGGTCGTGCAGCGCTGCTGGGAGGATTCGTCGGCGGAATGATCGCCAATTATAACGGTTCCTCTTTCCTGGGCGCTGTACTGGCAGGGTTTCTGGCTGGTGTGCTTGTCCGACAGCTGTCGCGCATCAATATACCGGAAAGGATCAGAGGAGTCTGGGATATTCTGGTGATTCCGGTTGTCTCGACACTGATTATCGGACTGGTCAGTGTATATGTGATCGGAATACCTGTGTCATGGTTTATGAATACTGCGATTGGTCTGCTGAATCGGTTGAATGGTGCGAGTCTCATCGTTCTGTGTATCGTGCTGAGTGTCATGATGGTCGTAGACCTCTGTGGTCCGTGCCTCCGCGTGGCATATGTTTTCTCAATTGCGACGGTAACAGCGTCTCCGACAGTGCCGTCCGTCTGCATGGCGGCCGTGATTGCAGCAGGTATGACGGCTCCACTCGGTATGGCCATTGCAACCATGTTGAGTGGAAAGAGATTTACTGCAGAAGAACGTGAACAGGGGCGGGCATGCTGGGTTCTGGGAATTTGCTTCATCGTGGAAGGTGTAATTCCATTTGAAATGCGGGATCCCAGGCGAGTAATTCCTGCATGCTGTGCAGGTGCCGGTGTAACAGGTGCATTATCGGTTTTGTTTCATACAGGAACTACGCTTGTACACGGTGGGGCATTTCTTCTGCTTATTCCGGGCGCGATGCGAAATCCGTTGGGGTACGCAGTTGCTATTATAATTGGCAGTGTAATAACTGCTGTATTTACGATCATGTTAAAAAAAGACATTGAGGAAGAATCGCCTGATGAATCAGCAGTACATTGCTAAGGATTTGCAAATAAACCATAAATACTAGACACAATTTCAGGAAAGGACTTGTATTGGATATAAGATTATGGATATTCACATAGGAACCCCGTCGCATGAACCATGGTTCAGACGGGAAATTAAACAATGGACAGGCAACATCGTTGGAGACCTCTGGGGCGGCTCGGTCACGACGCTCGCACTCCTTCCCGAGGTCATCGGATTTATGATTGTCGTCGGGATAGATCCGTACATGGGGCTGTATACCTCCATATGTCTGACGATCATACTGGCTTTCCTCGGCGGCAGGCCCGGTATGATTTCTGCCGGCGCGGGATCGACAGCCCTGATTCTTGCCGGGTTGATCAGACAATATGGGACAACCCATCCGGAATATCTCTTTGCAGCAGTGATTCTGGCCGGTGTGATTCAGCTGGTTCTGGGGCTGTGCAGGGTCGGATCGCTGGCACGCTTTATCCCGGACAGCGTGATGAATGGATTTGTCAATGGGTTTGCGATCGTCATCCTGATCTCGCAGCTGAAGCTGTGCATGAACCGCCCGGCGGAAATGTACATTCTGATTGCGGCGGGGATTGCCATTATCGTCGCATTCCCATATGTAAAACGTCTGATTCCGAAGCTGGAAAAGGTGCCGGAATCATTTGCTGCGATCGTATTGATTACGGCATATGCGATGATCTTCCACAGCAGGGTACCGAGGATCGGTGACATGGGCAGCGTGACGGCGAGCTTCCGGTATGTCGGGTATGTGTTTGCGCATCTTGATGGCATTTTTACACCGGAGTGCTTCCATGCAGTTTTTGCGCCGGCCTTTTCTGTCGCGGCGGTTGGCCTGATTGAGTCGATGCTGACGGCACGCCTTGTAGATGAGGAAACAGGGACAACAGGTGATCTCAACCGCGAGTGCCGTGCGCAGGGAATCGGTAACCTGGTATGCGGATCAGTCGGTGCGATGCCGGGCTGCGGTATGATTGCCATGACGGTGATCAATCTGAAGTCAGGCGGAAAAGGACGTCTCTCGCAGTTTGCGGCCGGCGGATTTATGGCGATTCTGCTGTTTTCTCTGTCGGGGCTGATCGCCGGCATACCACTTGCTGCGCTGAACGCGGCAATGTTTGTTGTATGTTATCACACGATGAACTGGGATACGATCCTGCATGTCAGGAATTATCCGGTGCAGGATACTGTGATTATGGCTGTTACGGCTGTGTGCATTATTGTGACGGAGAATCTCGCATTTGGTGTGGGAGTCGGAATCGTGATGTGACTTGCCGTGGACGCTTACAAAAGGGTAGTCAGCAGACCAAGGTCATCGTTTCTCCTCCA
>CAZRNI010000013.1:0-20323 GCA_964601425.1 uncultured Eubacterium sp.
CCTTTGAGGAAACGACACGTTTTCCAGGTGAAAGAGATTGTGGTGTGGACCCACTGCCCCCAGAGGGGGGGCAGGGGGGCTGGATTCTGGGTCTGGTGAGGGGAGAATCGTGGGATGTGGGGGTGAGGGAAGGAGAGGAAAGTAGGACTTTGGTTGGAGCATGTGGGTGAATAGAGGTGTCCTTTTCTGAGGTGGAGAAGAGAGCTGAGCAATCAAGAGTTCTGCTGGAACGTGTCTGCCTACCTGTTTATCATCGTTCTGACTTTTACCAGCGAGCGCTGGCAGCTCGGATTGCAGATTACGCATCTTGTCATCCTGCTGATCCTGATTTCCATCCTGACGCCCCGCGGCGGCCTGTACGGTTTTTCCGTTGCCGTGCTGATCGCTAACTGCATCCGCATCGGCGCCGTACTGGTTTTGGGACTTATGAAAGCCGGAAGATGAAAGAGCCGCGCGGTTTGCCCGCGCGGCTCCTGTCTTTTCATCACAACCAGTTGATACCTTTCTTTCCGACTCTCCAGTAATACTCGCTTCCGCTGGTATATGTGATTCCGCCTACTTTCTTACGTGTCACAACATAGACGTAGTATTTTTTATTCTTCTTGAATTTTTTCTTCTTGAACTTTTTGATTGTAGCAGTCTTCTTATTTCCGCCTTTCAGCGTCTTTACCTTCTTATATCCGTGTTTGGCTGATGTGGATACATAAATATCATATCCGGTTGCTCCCGCAACAGGTTTCCAGTTAACCTTCAGCTTCCCGCCCTTGACTTTGGAACTTGTTACTTCCGGTGAGGTAAACAAATAAGCCTTTTCGGACGGATCACCCCAGTATGTTTTTCCGTTAAATGTCGTGTACGCCTGTACTACGACCGTGTAAATCATATTATTTTTAACTTTTGTAAGAGAAGAAGAAGGTGTTTTGGAATTATACCGGGTTGTTTCCTCCTTCATCACTTTGTTTTTGCTGTTTCGGAAAGTCAATTTGTATCCAGTCGCACTCGGTACCTGATTCCAGCCCACGTCTGAATTAAGTGCAAACCGCCACCATCTCTGCTGGTTAACTCCTGTTACCTTTGTCGGCAATGTCACGCCGCCTGAAAGGGAACCGACTGTTGATGTGTACTGAGAGGAGTACCCCTGATAAGTATATTCAACTTTGATATATTTTTTGCTGCCTGCCGGTGCCGGGACAGAATAGCTCGTCGCCGTCGCCGGAAGTGTTGCAATTTTCTGTAAAGAATTATATTCATCACCTGCAGATACTGTATACGAGAGCACCTTGTCATTTGGCTTTGTCCATGAAACCGGGATGCTGGTTGCCTGAATTGACGACTGCTGAATACCGTATGCATGTACCTTTACGGATAATCCGATTGTACACGCAAACAACAACCCCATGAGAATCAATATTTTTCTTGATATTCTGCCTGTTTTTTTCACTGAACGCGCTCCTTTCCTGTTGCTTCAATATGGTGTGTCAATTTTCGAAAGAAAACGTATTGCTTTGAATTCTTCAGCGATATTTTGTATAAATATGTCCGCCCCAGTAGTTGGTCATTGTGCTCTTAACCTTCCCGGATACAGCCTGGACTTTGAAATAATAATTCTTATTCTTTTTCAGCTTCTTGCCTTTTACTTTTGTAATTGTGCACGAACTCTTACTCTTCTTGACAGTCGCGATCTTTTTGTAGCCGCTGTTCGGTTTTGTCGATCCGTAAATGATATACTTCGTAGCACCGGACACTTTTTTCCATTTTAATTTGATCTTGTTACTGCCGCCTTTGACCAGCTTCGGTTTCTTGATCTTTGGCTGCGGTACAACCTTCTGTGTGTGCCAGGGTCCATAGAACGTAGTTCCTTCTACTTTCATCAATCCACGGACTGCCAGCTGATATACCTGATTCAGCGGTGCATTCGGAACAGAGATTTCCATCTTATCTGTTATCGTCCCACTGTACTGAATGGTTTTCCCATCGCGTGACAGCAGTCTCCATTCAGCACCTCCCAGCGTATTAGGATACTGATTGATCGCTGAAACAAAGTATCCGCCCTTACCGGTCCCCCAGTGATCAGCAGTAAAGGTGCTGATTTGACCCGGAACTGCCGCGCAAAAAGCATAGTCATCTGCTTCATTTACGATTTTACCATCTTTGTCATAGGCAACTACATCACACTGGTAATACGTATCTTTCACAAGCGGAATGACGCAGGAGTTTGTGGTGACTTTTATTGTTTTCGCGCCTGTATGCGCCGTATTGTTTTTTGCCGTCCAATAGGTTACATCATAGTGATCCACACCGGATACACTGTCCCAGCTGATGGTCGCCCCCGTTTCCGTGCCGGCTGACATCTTCGGTGTCATAGTATGCGGCGTATCGGCTGCACTGACAAACAGCGCGGTTGCAGCGATCAATGCCACAAAAAGGAATGCGAGGCCGGCCGGTTTTTTCATCTTTCTCATATCATACCCCTCTGGTATACATCTTCAGCTATTACAAACGGGATCGTCTGCACGATCCCGCCTGTATCATTCTGTCACGATCTCCGATCGCACGCGAACTGTATTTAACTGATTTTCAGCTTCAACTGATCCTTCGTATAAAAACTGAAATACAGATAAACAGTCTCTCCCTTGTTCAGTTTGATTTTTCCGGTTCTGGATGTGCGATAACGATACAGTTTTTTACCGGTTGTACCATTCTTTGTTGCAACATAAAGCGCTGAATTTTTGCCGCCGTATGTTTTCAGCTTTTCCTGTCCGATATACTGACCGGCTGTTCCGTATTTTCTCATAACATAGAAGTATCCGCAGGAGTATCTTCCGTTTCCGGATTTCAGCCCGGACAGCTTAAAGGAATATGTTTTGGTCGCTGTAGCTTTAAATTTCAGATAGCCGGTTCCTTTTTTGGAAAGTTTTACGGTTGTTGTACCTTTTTTGACCGTAATCGCTTTTTTATCTGCGGTTGATGTCGATGTTGTAAATCCCTGCTTTTTCAGTGACTTCGTAGCTGCAAATGTTGTTGTTACCATTCCGCCGACCAGAAGGCTCAGCACCAGCATCAGCAGAACACTCTTTCTTAATATCTTTCTCATAAATCCTCCTCGTTATTACATCACTTCACTTTGCTTTGGTTTACTGCTGCATTGATATCTTCATCTTCAGCCGGTCACCCGGCGTGAAGTTAAAGTACAAATATACTGTTTCTCCTGCATTGATTTCATCCAGCAATAACCCTGTGCGGGCTTTTAGCCGCCAGCCGACCTGATTTCCTCTCTGTACCACCTGATTCGCAACCCAGAGCGCATTGGTCTGTCCTCCGGCTGTCTCCATCGGTTCCTGACCGATCCGCTCAGGATCAGCAGGATGTTTCATCATCACATAAAAATACCCATTGGAAAACGGCCTTATTTTTTTCGTTTTGACCTTGGTCACAGTCTTTGCTGCTGTGGTCTTTCCGGACGTCTTGCTG
The DNA here is from genome assembly GCA_964601425.1 of uncultured Eubacterium sp. GTDB lineage: Bacteria > Bacillota > Clostridia > Lachnospirales > Lachnospiraceae > CADBRN01. Next base: position 3,472 of record CAZRNI010000013.1, read on the forward strand.
CTCTTACTGTTTTTGGATGAAACCGATGTTGCCTTCAGGCTTGCAGTTGAAGTGGAAGCTGCTGTCGTAGTCGTCTGTACCTTCACCTTGACTTTTTTGGACTTGAGTCCCCAGAGTGAAAAGCTGTACTTCCCTGTCCTCGGCGCAGTAAACTTCAGATATCCTCTTCCTTTGGAAGGAATCACAACCGTCGTCGTACCGAGATTCACGACCCGCGCTTTTGTTTCTGCTTTGGCCCGCTGCCTGGTGTATTTCTGATTGATCAGTTTTCTGGTCGCGGCGCCTGCCGGAACTGCAAGCATCCCGAGCATAAATACCGTGACCAGCAAAATGCAGATTTTTCTGACTTTACGCCTCATTTCCTGTATCCTCACACATCTGTTATGTGTTTACAATTCTCGAAATCGTTTTCTTTTGTCAATTATTTTATCATGAGAACACTTCTTTCACAATGAAATTGTGTCCGAAAAATTCCGAAAACGCTCCGAAATTTTGTTTTCATTTAAACCCACCGCCTGGCGCTCCACGCGCCTGAGGCGGGGGACTGACCCACGGAGTTCAAAACATTCCGAGATGCCGCATGCCGAACACGACAAACTTAAAGCCCACATACAGAATCACCAGCGCCACGACACTGAGCAGCACGCGCTTCTGCTTTTTGCTGAGAATCTCAAAGAGCAGCTGCAGCAGGAACAGACAGATCACGCCGAAGCAGACAAACATAATCAATGCCGGCCGCAGCGTCAGTGCGCGCGCCGGATGCAGATAGATAATCGCAATATTGGATACCACACCCACGAGAAAAACTGCTGAACACAGCCATGTCTTCCACCCGTTCGAATAGACCAGATAAAAATTGATTACTACATTGCAGGTCAGCCAGACCGCAACTGCTGTACCTAAATAAGGCTGAATGTTAATAAAATTGGTATTGCTGACTTCATTCTCAAACAAAAGCGGTGTATGCGGAAACCACCCGGAGTAAAGCGGCGTAAAAACGCCTGTGGCCAGCGCCACAAATGCCGGAATCGCGCCAAGGATCCGGTAAGTACGCTCACGGTTCAGTTTCCATACCGCAGCCGCAAGAAGCACTGCAAGTAAGGCAAATGGTTTTGACTCGTTCACCAGCATAAACTGGGCTGTATTTTCAAATGCATAATAGAGTTGGTCGAGCATATCATTTTACCTCAGACAAACAGCAGAAAATCAAACCAGGAGCAAACCGCAAGAATCATCACAGCATTGCGCGCGATCCGCCAGGTTCTGCTGCCGACGTACAGCCGCTTACCGGTCTGGTTCTCATTAATCGCATTTTCATAGGATCTGTTATAGATCACATCCAGCATCCGGAACATCAGAATGATGAACGACAGATACATGACCAGTGCAGTGCGGTAACCGGACGCATATAATGATGCGGACAGTCCCATGATCATACGCGTACATACCGCGCCGAAAAACAGTGCGGCATAAAACAGTGACGCGAAACTCCGCCCGTACACAAGATACAGATTGATCATCATGTTACAGATATACCAGATCACGATTCCAAATGAGATATACAAAATCGGATTGCGGAAGTTACTCAGATCAATATTGGTCTGGAAATCCAGATTGACAGTGTGGAACTGTCCCGGAAAATATGTGACGCCCAGCCGGAATCCAAATGAAATCAATACCGGAAGAATCGCCAAGAAACGATAAAACTTATCTTTATGTGTCTTCCAAACTGCCGCTGCCACAAGGCATGCAAGCACGGTCAGCGTCATGGATGCCCCGATAAAGACGTGCTGCATCGTATGGTTAAATGCAAGCAGCAGCTTGTCGATCAGCCCCAGTGACGGGTGATTCGGAAAATAAGCCGCTGTCTCTGACATTACACGCTTCGTATTGGCAGGCCAGGTTGCTGCGCGGAACAGCTGGATCAGAGAGATCATCGTAAACAGCAGCAAAGGGAACGAAATCTTCTTATGAATGACTTTATTCAGGAAAATCAAAATCATCAGTCCGGCCATCAGCGCAGAAATCTGTTCATGTCCGGTACCCGCATAAAGCAGCGCCCCAAACAGAAGCCAGTCAACGATCCCGTGAATCTCCTCATCATACATCTTTCGAATGCCGATCGCCGCGAGCATCGCAACACTGGCGGGAACGATATACACTACCGAGGTCGTCAGCCAGCCGGTCTCCGACATAATTGCAAAGGGAAACAGGACGGTGACACAGCACGCCAGCGTGTTATTCCAGACCGGCTGCAGACGGTGGATCGGAAATACCCGCGACAGCCCGAATGCAAAGCACACATAGGAAAACGCCAGCGCCGGCCGCCAGAAAAAACCGCCTGCAAAGTCAATCAGAAAGACACAGTAAACACTGTAAAGATAACGGCAAAAAAGCGCACGGCCGGTTCCGTAGGCAGCTTTCATCGCTCCCCACGTATCCCTGCTGAGCGCACGCTTAACAGATACAGCGTCATCGCTGAAATTATGCTGCATGAAAAGATGCCCGACCAGCATCAGTGCAAAAAAGAACAGAAACGGGAGGTATTCCAAAATCCGATTCTTCCCGCGTTTTGATTGGTTGTCAGCCATATGCTGCCTCTTTCTTAATCTCTCTTCAGGATCCTGTCTGTCTCCACCATTTCATTGTGCCCGTCATTTTGATACCAGATACAGATGCGGTAATCTACACCTGCCTCCAGCTTTGTGTCTTTGACCTTTGCCACAAAATTGCCGCGCTTGAAGGAAACATCTCCGTTGTCCACCTTCGGATCCTCTCCGTCCTCAACGTATTCTGTCTTCAGCTCCATGTAGGAAGCATCCGACTCATTGCGCAGCAGCACACTGGTATTAAATACACGGATATCCTCTCCGTAGATGCCGGCCCATCCTTCGATTGTATAATATTCCGGTCCTGCTCCCAGCTGTGTCAGCCCGAATTTCCCGGATGTTTTCAGGGTATCCCGCTCTGCCTTTGTAATATCATACATGATTTCGTTATTAATCTTTGTCTCAGAAGGCAGCGTGACGGCCTTCGGCGCCTGTGCATTGTAAAACAGTACAAAACACGCGCCGACTGCCAGAAGGATCCCCAGAATCATCATGATGATCACTGCCGGTTTTTTTATCGCTTTCTCACCCATAGTATGTTCTCTTTTTCGCCGCTTTCCGCCTGTCTGCAGCTGCGCACAGGCATCCTGTCAGTTCTTCGATGTATAATTCTTCACTTGCTCTGCAATATATTCCCGCATTGTTTCCGGCGATGTATTCCAGTATACGCACCATCTGACAATTTCTTCCATCGCCTGCTCTACATGCCAGTGCGGTTTCCACCCGAATGTATTTTTTAAGAGAGAACAGTCCAGCTTCAGGAAATTTGCCTCGTGCGGGCCGCCGTCATGCCTGCTGATCCAATGCATTTCTGAACCGGTAATATTCTTCCATGTGCTGCAGAAAAGATCTGCGATCTCGCCTGTCGTCCTGCAGTCCATTTCATCCGGACCGACATTGTAGCTGCCGGCCAGTTCCGGATGCTCCAGCTGCGCCGCAGCCACCATCAGGTAGGCCATAACCGGCTCGAGTACGTGCTGGTACGGCCGTGTGGAATAAGGATTTCGCAGTACAATATCTTCCTTCGCCTGCGCGGCACGGATGCAGTCCGGGATAATCCGGTCTTTTGCAAAATCACCGCCGCCGATTACATTGCCGGCGCGCATCGTTGAAACCGCCACAATCCGGCTGCCGTTTCCGCCGGCACTGCTCTGCTGTGAAACTGCCTCTGCAGAGAAAAATGCGTTTTTATAGCTGTCAGTCACCAGTTCCGAACAGGACTTGGAATTGGAATACGGATCATAACCATTCAGTTCTTCATTTTCGCGGTAGCCCCAGCTCCACTCCCGGTTCTTGTAAACCTTGTCAGTGGTCACATTTACAACCGAGCGGACACTGTCCGTCACGCGGACTGCCTCCATCACATTGACTGTTCCCATCACATTGATCGCGTAAGTTTCCACCGGGCTGTCATAAGAACTGCGCACGATCGGCTGTGCAGCCATGTGAATTACCACCTCCGGCCGCACCTCTGCAAATGTCTGCTTCAGATGCTCCAGATCACGCACATCCCCTTTAACAGAGTTGATATGATCCGCATAGCCGCAAAGTGCAAACAAGCTCGGATCTGTCGGCGGATCCAGAGCGTAACCGGTCACCTCTGCGCCTGCCTGCAGCAGCGCTTCGCACATCCATGTTCCCTTAAATCCCGTGTGTCCTGTCACCAGCACACGTTTTCCTTTTAACTGTTCCAGCATACTCTGCCATCTCCTGTCACAAGACAAACCTGTTCTATCCTGTCTTCTATCTTATTTCTGTGATTTCTTCTGCAGCGCCAGCATCTCCCGCACGCCTTCCGCAAATGACACCAGCGGTTTCCAGCCGGTATCCTCGGTCAGCTCGGCAATATCAGCCTGCAGATGCATCGGCTGTGTCGGACCATATGGCTTCTTCCCGAAATCCGGCCTGTAATCCCGGTTGACCATTTCCGTCAGCTCGTCCACATAGCTCTTAAGCCGCCGTCCGTCACCGCTGCCAAGCACGTAGATTTTGCCGGCAACCCCGCGACGCCCCGTTTCCAGAAAAGCACGGCCCGCATCGGACTCATACAGATAATCCCAGGTCTGCTCACATCCGGACAGCTCCATCGGCTCATCCTGCAGTGCGTGCTGCACCAGCTGACTGATCAGTGTATTCGGCTTATCATGTACACCATATATGCTCAGTACGCGCACCCAGATATGCTCCATACCCTTCTGCTCGCATGCGATACGCGAAAGACTGCCTGCTGCCAGCTTTGCAATCCCGTACGGCGTCACAGGCTTCGCAGCCGTATCAGCTGTCAAAACTTCATTTGCCACGCCGTATTCCGCCTGGGAACCGGCGCCGATAAAACGCTTACAGCCCATCCGCTCCGCCAGGTTGACCGCATCCAGCGTATACTGGATATTATCCGCCTGCAGCCGGACATTTCCGCGGTTCGTATGGCCCGTCGCCCAGCCAAGATGATAAAACACATCCGCCTGCAGACCACTTTCCGCTTCCACGGCACCCAGCTCGTTCAGCTCTGCTTCCACAGTCCGCACCAGCGGCGAATCCGGAAGCCGGTCCAGTTTCACACTGCCGCGTCTTACAAAAGCGATTACTTCAATCCCGTTCCGGACACATTCTTCTATCAGGGCAGCGCCGATCATAGACGTCGCACCCGTCACAGCAACTCTTTTCATTATACTTCTTTCTCCTAATCTCCTCTTTGTTTGGATAAGTTCGGGCTGCACAATCCAGTCTCAGGTAGTCCGAGGACAGCCGGTACTTATCGAGCAAGGTGCCCCCCTTGCGAGATTAGAACCGCTGCTAGTCCGAGCTAGCGCAAGCGTGCCTGAGACGGATTTGTCCAGCCCGAACCACTCAAAAAAAGTATTATTTACTGCTTCACAGCCTCCGCAATTACCTGCGCCATATAATCCAGCTTCGCATCCGTCATACCCGGATACAATCCGACCCAGAAGGAATCCTTCATGATTCGCTCTGTATTGGCAAGATCGCCGATCACGCGGTAGCGCGTCGCTCCGGCTGCCTGTTCCTCCCGCATCTGATCAAAGCACGGGTGCTTCGTCAGATTGCCGGCAAAGAGCATGCGCGTCTGTACGCCGTGTCCCTCGATATAGCGCACAACCTGCTCACGGTCAATGCCCTCCTTACAGGTCATCAGGAAGCCAAACCAGCTCGGATCACTGTTCTCTGTTGCACGCGGCAGGATCAAGCCTTCTTCCGCGCCCGCTGCAATCAGCTTTTCCTGCAGGTATTTAAAATTATATTTTCTTCTCTCTACAAATGACGGGAACTTCTCCAGCTGTGCGCAGCCGACCGCCGCCTGCATGTCTGTTGCCTTCAAATTGTATCCGAAATGAGAATAGACATACTTGTGGTCATACCCCTTCGGCAGTTCGCCGTACTGGCCGTCAAACCGGTGTCCGCAAAGATTGTCCTGTCCCGGCGCACACATGCAGTCGCGCCCCCAGTCACGCATCGAGCGGATAATCCGATTGAGCAGCGCGTTGTTTGTATATACGGCACCGCCCTCTCCCATGGTCATATGATGCGGCGGATAAAAGGAAGATGTTCCGATATCACCGATCGTACCGGTCAGCCGCTCTTCGCCGTTGTATTTATAAACAGATCCCAGCGCATCGCAGTTATCCTCAATCAGCCAGAGATTATGTTTGTCACAAAATGCCCGCACTGCGGAAAGATCAAACGGATTGCCCAGCGTATGTGCAATCATAACTGCCTTTGTCTTATCAGACAGAGCCGCCTCAAGCTGCGCGACATCGATGTTATATTCCGGAATCGTCACATCCAGAAAAACCGGAACACAGCCATACTGAATTGCCGGCGTCACTGTTGTCGGAAATCCCGCCGCGACCGTGATCACCTCGTCGCCGCGGCGCAGCTGCCGCTCACCCAGCAGCGGAGAAGTCAGTGTTGCCAGAGCAAGCAGATTTGCACTGGATCCGGAATTGACCAGACTGACAAAACGTACATCCAGATATTTTGCAAACTCTCTTTCAAACTGATCCGTATAGCGTCCGGCCGTCAGCCAGAACTCAAGTGCGGAGTCCACCAGATTTACCATCTCGTGTTCATCATAAACACGGGATGCATACGGGATGCGGTCTCCTGCAACATACGGTTTGTCTGCACCGTGATAGTTCCGGGCATATTCCGCCACCATATCAAGAATCTGCTGTCTTGCTTCTTTTTCGCTCATAATTATATCTTTCTCCATTTCTTTTTATTCACAGAGCGCGTATTTCTGCCTTTCGGTTCTTACGCTGCAATTATTCAGTCCTCCCAGACCTTCCAGGGTGCTTTTCCGGACGCCCAGAGTTCCTCAAGCATCTTCTTCTGGCGCTGGGTATCCATGCACTGCCAGAAGCCGGTGTGCATAAAGCCCATCAGCTGCTGTTCCTTAACGAGCTCGCGCATCGGTCCAAGTTCAAAGCTGGTCTCATCCCCTTCGATGTAATCGAAGATCTCCGGATTCAGCACCATAAAACCACCATTGATAATTGCACCATCCACGCCGTCCTTCTCTCGGAACGCGCGGATCTGTCCGCCTTCTCCAACATCCAGCACGCCCTTCTGCTGTGCCAGGTTGACCATCGAAATCGTAGCAATCTTCCCGTGATTCTGATGGAACGCAAGCAAAGCATTCAAATCAATATTGGAGACCCCGTCGCCGTAGGTCAGCATAAACGGCTCATTTCCGACATACTTCTGCACACGCTTGATACGGCCGCCTGTCATAGTGTGAAGACCTGTATCAATAATCGTTACCTTCCACGGCTCCGCCTCTTTGTTCAGCACCTCCATCTCGCCCGTTGCCAGGTCAAATGAAACGTCCGCGTTGTGCAGGAAATAATCTGCAAAAAACTCTTTGATAATATACTGCTTATAGCCGGCCATGATGATAAACTCATTGAAACCGAATGAAGAATAATACTTCATAATATGCCAGAGAATCGGCATGGATCCGATTTCGATCATCGGCTTCGGCCGGAACTGTGACTCTTCTGCGATACGCGTACCAAGCCCGCCGGCAAGTATCAGAACTTTCATTTGTTTTCTCCCATATTTTCCGGAAATCTGCTTATCCGTTATCTGCCTGTAATTCTGTATGGATTGCTATTATTCAGTATACAAGAAAGCGGCCGCTATAACAAGGAATCCAATAAACCTATTCCAATGTCACGGTATGCGGTGCACCCTCATGTGTATAAACCTCTATCCCTCGATCCATAAAATACTGCTTCAGCCGGTATCCGTCGAACTTCTCGTTCTCAGCGTCAAACAGCCATGCAGGTGCATCCATAAACACTGCTTTCGGATTGATCCTGTCATAAAAATCAGTTGAAAGCCCCCAGTTTCCGTGATGTCCGCACTGTACATAATCCGTCTGTATATCTTCCTCGTGCGTCGGAAGAATGTACTGCTCCATCTCCTCCTGTACATCCGCACAGAACAGCATAGAATCCTTTTTCCCGTCAATCCGGAACATCATCGATCCGTCGTTGCAGAGATGATCCTCCATTGCGTCTACTTTTTCATCCCAGGCACTCAGCACCTTCATATGCAGCCCGATCAGATCCAGTTCGTCATTTTCATGCAGATATTCGATCTGAGGAAGATCTGCTGCAAACCGCTCAAATGTCTCATGAACATCAAACCGGTCATAGTCATGCGCTGTCTCTTTGTAGCGTTCCGTATTGTAATCCACCGTATAAATATGATCGATCTGAAAATCATTCGCCGTGCCGTCCATGATCGCATTAAAAGCGCCCACATGATCCTTGTGCGTGTGCGTAATGATCCAGGTATCCACGTGATCCTTGTGCTGCGCAATCATCTGCCGCACCATCTCAGCATCCGCGTCAAGGCCGCCGTCAACAATCACAAAATGCCCTTTCTTATCCGTAATTGTGTAGATCATCGCCTGTTCATCGGCATTGCTGGCATACTGGGTAACGGTCCAGCGGTTCGGCCGCAGAAGAAAATACAGGAATACCACACAGACAACTGCCGCTGCGACCAGAAACAGTAACAGCGCTAATTTCATTTTCTGATTTGCTTTCTTTTGTTTATCCATGATTCCCTTTTCTAAATCGGATTAACGTCACAGTTCTATTTGCAGCCATTGCCAGAACCAGTGTGCCCAAATAGATTAAAACACAGAGATACTGCGGAGCCATTCCTCTGAAAAAATGCGGCAGACTTCTTCTCGGCACATTCTGGAAAAGATACAGCGGCAGGCTCAATGATCCCAAATACATAAAAATCTGTTTCTGAAAAAAATGTGTCCGCGCAATCCAGCCCGTCTCACTGAATGTAATCGTTACAGCAATACACATCAGGTAAAACATGTGAATGCTAAACTTGCTGTCAACATTGCTGATCACATAGCAGAGTACGACCATATAACATACCACAGCTGCCGCAGATAACCCCTTTTGTCCGATCGGGTTCCATGATCGCTCCCGCATTCTCCTGCTGACCTCATAACAGGTCGTTCCCATACCAATCTCAGCAAATGCTCTGATGTTTGTTTTATAAGTGACAAACATCCATGTTCCGGATCCGCCGAGTCCCCCGGTATTATGAATCAGTGCACCAAGTAAAAGGCAGCAGGCCAGTGGCGCAATCAGTACCGTATAAGTTTTGTAATATCGTCTGCAGATCGGATAGATAACAGCCATAGCAATCAGCATCGAACTTATATACCAGACAACCGGAATAAATGATTCTGGAAATCCGCCTGTTCGCTGTAAAAACAGCAGAGAAGGCAGTTTTTCAAAAAGGCCGGCGCGCTTTACCCCCCCCCTTGCCACTTTGATGCAGGCCATCATAAAGCAGGCCGGGAGATAATAAGGCATAATCTGACGGACTTTCTTCCAAAGAAATCCGACTGTCTCCTCGCCCACAGAAAGAACAGGGCTATTCAATTTGTAAATATGACTGGCAAGCAAACATCCTGACACAAGAAAGAAAAACTCAACTCCAATATTACCCTTTCTGAAAAAAGTCACCTGAAACTGACCAATCTGTCCAATGATTTTCTGATTGTTCCAGAAATCTCTGCTGGTATGAAAGAAAACGATCCCTGATGCAAACAAAAACCTCATGAATTCAATCACACCATTCTTATTGATCTGTTTTTGCTGACTCAATTGCATCATCCCATCTCTCACTCCTGTTTAACAACACGATAAATTGTGTAGTTACCCACCTCCGCAGCCACTTCAAACCCTGCATTAATGAAATCCACAGTTGTAAATCCGTTTATTTCATCCTTGTCATTGCAGCGTGCATAGTACGGGTAATCCAGTTTGATCATATATTTGCGAACCTTCTTGAGGTTTGGTTTTTCCTTGCTCAACTGCCGGACCGTTCTTCTGCGCTTTCCCTTGATCTTCTTAATATATCCATTCGCATCTCGTCCGTACATCATCTTTACTTTTGTCGTGTACTGCCGGACTCCGCAGTAGAGTGTTCCATCCATGACGGCCCGCGGCTCCTTCTCCAGTTCCGTCAGCTGATCGCATACTGCAAGAACCTCCTGCGGCAGTTTATAGGTGTTTGTTGCCGTCTGAAAGGAAGTCTCCTCTCCATCGTAGACATTGCTGCCGCCATGCATCACCAGCAGCAGGCAGGCTGTCAGCGCAAATATTGCTCCGGCCCGCTCTTTCAGCGAAAAGACCAGATGAACCATTGTATAAGCAAGCACTGGGATCACCGGCAAGATCCAGAACATGCGCCAATAAACCCTGACCAACAGTTTGTTCCATACATAGTAATAAAGAACCGGATTAAAAATCACAAGGATCAACAAGACAGACGGGAGGACAATCGTCTTTCTGCGCTCTTTATCTGCAAAGAACAGATAGACCAGACATGCGCAGAAAACCAGAAACATATGATTGTGCCCGAAGACATTCCGGTAATAGGTCAGCATTTCACTGCAGATGGTTTGCCAGTTCATATTACTTCCTTTCATGTGCGCAATTTCATATTCAGGAGAAAATCATCCCATTTTGTATCAGCTGATTTTCAAATAAATAATTCCGTAAACGATAGACGGCAGGCATGCAAGGGGTACGGTCCAGAATCGTTTCCACCTGCGGTTTGCCACTACGTCATAAAATGCGTAAAAGAGAGTCAGGCCGCCGCCCAGGGAAATTCCTACGCCGGACATAAGACAACATGCGAGATCTCCCGCAAGTAATGCCACCCAGTATTTTGTATTTTCTTTTTGCTGCATCATGTTCAGGAAGATCAACAGCAGGAACGGGATCAGCAGTGCAGCAAACATTGCCTTGCCTTGCCAGATCCGCACGAGAGTGAAAGATCCCTGCGTCCACGGATGTCCGCCGTAGTACTGGATGACCAGCGCGGTGAAACTGACGAACAGGCAGGTTTTGACAAAGTCCTGTTTGAAGAAATAATCGCCGAGCAGCCAGAATACACCGTAGACCATCAGCAGCCAGATGCCGGGCATGACAGTATGCGCCAGAATGGTCGGATGTATCGATACCAGTTTGCCGATGAGCGCGATGTAAAGCATCCACGGAGACGGGACGTCCTTGACACGCTCTCCGATGAAGGTGTCCATAAGCTCACCGTTTGTCGGATGAATCAGCATCATGGTGTTTTTTTCGTAGGCTTCTACTGCCGTCACCACAAAGCGGGAATCATCGTCGTCGATGTGCATTTTAAAAACATACTGATACACCTGGAATCCGATAATACAGAGCATCAGAATCACCAGAAGCCACTGCCATGAAATTATAATTTTATGCGGCTTCCCAAACGGCCAGAATGTTCTGTAGATCGTCAGAAGTGTCATCAGAAGCACAACTGTCACAATTCCCCAGAGCCAGACAGCATGGGTGAAGGGCTGTTTCAGCAGAATCAGGGGAACTGTAACAACCTGAAAAATGCCCCACAGGCAGACACTGCCAAACAGAAAATAAAACAAAACGCCTGTCGCTCCTCTATCCTGATATATATTCAGTCCTTTAGAAACTGCCGCCCCGTAATACAGCGGAATTACACCCACAACGAGCAGCAGTAAAATCAGTTTTATAATCATTCTTTTTATTTACTCCTGACGATTTAATACAATCCCCATATTATCACATTCGGCCGCCCTGAGAAAGAGGCCGCCTGCGCATGCTCCGCGGGATGCGGCACTTTTAGCCCGACAGGGCAAGTGCACTTTTTGTTGACGCGATTCAAAGGACAGATTATACTGTAACATAATAAATCCAGTTGACACCCCTTCCGCATACAGAAGGTAAAACTATATTATGAAAAAACGCATTTCTTTTCTGATCAGCATTGTACTTCTGATCACTATGCTGCTCCCGGAGCCGGTATTTGCAGCAAATGTATCAGCCAAAACACTCACTGAGATCTACCGGTACACCTACCGCTACGCAAATGTGAAGACCGGCGGTGTTGCACTTGCGGGAAGTTCCAGCCTTGCCCGCTGGAATACGGCCGGCGCTGATATCGCATCCTATGGAACCTTCACGGAGGATCAGGTTTACAATTTCGGCATTACCGGCGCCACCTTCCAGGAGCTGCTGGATCAGCGTTATATCAACGCGATCGTCAGGACAAAGCCCTCTGTTATCGTTGTATATGGCGCAAACAGTGTCACAGTGAGCCGCAAAAAAGCTTCACGCAACCGTACCGTTGCCAACCAGGCAACCAATGCGACCATCAAATTCATTCAGAAGACGCGCGCAGCCTTGCGGAAACAAGGCGTTACCAATACACGTTTCCTGTTTGTATCCGCTGTCAAAACGCCTTATCACTATAAAACGAGTAAAGGAAAAGGCAGCACGTGCAATATCTGGAAACGAATTAATACCTTTAACAGCCGGATGAAGAAATACGCAAACACCATGTCTTACTGTGACTATATAGACATTGAGCAGTATTATTATCATGCGATCCCCGCAAAGAAAAATAAAGTAAATCTTCGCTATTATCTGTCTTCTGATAAACTGCAGGACACCACACACACAGCCGCTGCCAAAGCACTTATCAACAAGACTGCCGTCGACCCGCTGTTTTCTTCTGATTTGAATCATCCGAGCGATCTGGCGTACAAACTGGTCTGGAATAAAGTAGCTGATAAAGCTTCACACCTGACCGTTTCCTGATGATAAAATTTCTGCTTTCAGCATAGTGGATTATCTATACAAGATTGCACCTGTCATACCGGCAGGTGCTTTTTGTTTGCATTTTTATATTGGTGGTATTGAAACAGTTCCATTGCGGTTTACCCTTCCGATTTACTGCGCGAGCTCAAAATGCGCTCCGGAATGGAAATCCACCGGTTTATCAGAGCTGTCAGCGGCTTCCAGCACAACAGCTGTGTACTGATCAGCGCCGCGCCCACAGCAATAAATGCGCATCCGGGCGTACCTGCAAGCCAGTCCCGCGCTCCCATTCCATAATAAAACAGATAAAGCGGAATATAATGTAAAATGTAAACCGTAAGTGTACGGGAACCCAGTTTTGTCAGCGGTGTTTCAGACTCCGTACTGAATGTGATCATTGCAATGATAAAGAGTGCTGATCCGATATACCACCCAAACCGCAGCAGTCCCCCGGCACGCTGGTACTGCTCCAGCTGTGCGTACGGATATTTCGCGCGGAGAATCCGGATCAGCCACCACACATGATCAATCCGGAAGATTGAAAATCCGGCCGCCACCAGCACATACAATCCTGACAAAATCCGGATCGGCTTTCCGAATGTATGATATCTGATCTGGTCTGAATCAAGATGGTATCCCGCCAGAAAGAACGGATAAAAGCAAATCATTCTGGAAAGTGACAAAAATGTACCGATATGTGTATTATACCCTGCCAGACAGGCAAGGAGGATCGAAACACCGATTGCAAGCATCGCCGGCAGCTTTCCGATTACAAACGTCACTATATAATAAACAAACAGGACGAATACATACCAGGAAATATCATTCATTTCCAGCAATTTGAAGGAGAATTTGTGTGAAAATACGCCTTTGACGAGGAACAAAACAATTTTCGTCAGAAGAAAAGCCATCAAAAAGCCCAGAATTTTTCCGTATCTTCGCTGATCGATCGTCCGCTTTGACATCAGCCCGGATATAAACATAAATGCGGGCATATGGAATAAATAGATAAAGAAAAAGATCCGCCGCGCCATTCTGACCTCGTCCAGACGCTGCAGAAAATGTCCCGCGACGACACAAAAGATCAGAAGCCATTTTAAGTTGTCCCATTTGGCGATTCGCTTGCTCATACGATTTCTCCTGCCCGATTCACAGAACCTCCATCAGATACATTCGTGCAGGCATGATGCAGTCACCGTCTTATTCGTATTTCCGTGAATCTTGAACTTTAATATTCCATATATACAAAGCTTGCGGCATCATATCCCGGCCCGTATATTCCGAAGATGAGGACTGCCAGCACACCCAGCAGGCATACAGCCCAGCGAAAGGCCAGATTCTGCCGCGCGAGTGTTTCGCGCACCGGCTGTTTCATCTGCATGGTACTGACCGCTCCAAAGACTGCGATGGATACCAGTGCCAGAATAAAGTTTTTCCACTCCAACCCATAGGTAAACAGTGTACCGTCAAATAACGTCCAGATCTGCGGATGACGGATGGCACGCTTTAAAATCTGCCAGCTCAGTTTCAGTGATCCCGGTCTTGTCAGCAGGCGTCCGCCCGCAAAAATCAACGTGGTCCGCACCATCTGAAACAGTTTCCAGCTTGCTGTTTCTGTCCTGATTCCTCTGTTGACGGCCCATGTATGCATTCCCTCGCCAAAGACAACGGAGATAAAAATCCAGCAGGCATAGTAAACACCCCACGCCACGTACGGGATGCCTGTTCCGTGCCAAAGGCCGGTCAAAACCCAGGTAACAAACACCGGAAGTACGGTAACCAGACCGCGGGTAACGCCTTTGGAGAGCTGTTTTTTTGTACAGAACCGGCTGATGTTTTTGACCCGCTTCGAAGTCGAAATCGGATAATACACATAGTCGCGGAACCATCCGCCCAGCGACATATGCCATCTGCGCCAGAATTCAACAATCGATTTTGAGGAAAACGGATGATTAAAGTTCAGATCCATTTCGATCCCCATAATCTCAGACGCGCCGCGCGCAATATCCATGCAGCCGGAAAAATCTGCGTAAATAAAGACAACATCAAACAGAATCGCGATCCAATAGATGGAACCTGCAGCCTGCCGTTCACTCCCGTAAACTGCATTGATAAAGATATTTAAACGGTCCGCGATCACAAGCTTTTTAAAAAAGCCCCAGACCATAAGCTGTACGCCCTGACACGCCCTGTCATAATCAAAACGGAAGGTTCCTTTCAGACGCTTCCCAAGACTTCCATAGCGCTCGATCGGTCCCTGCAGGATATGCAGAAAATAAATTTCAAACAGCAAAAAACGCGCGTAGTTCTTCTCATATTCTACGCGCTGCCAGTAAACGTCCAGAAGATACCCGACCGCCGAAAAGGTATAGTATGAAATGCCCAGCGGCATGATCAGAAACGCCGCAGAAAATCTGCCGTTTCCGCCAAATTGCGTCAGAATGCTGTTGATCGGCGCCTCCAGAAAGTGCGTATACTTAAACACACAAAGAACACCGATATTTAAGATCAGCAATGTAAGTAAAACACGGAAGGACTTGCTTTTTGCCTCTGTTTTCAGTACTTTCTTCTGCTTCCTGTCCGCGCATGCAGCCTGCTGCTCTGCCATCTCCTCATAGATCCGCCCCATTTTGCAGCCGCCAATCCATACGGAAAGAGACGTGAGCAGAATCCAGATATATCCGCGCACGCCCGAAAAGCCGTAAAACAGCACACTCATGACCAGCAGAACAATCCAGCGATGCTTTACCGGAACCAGATAAAACAATCCGACTGTTACCAGCAGAAAGAGCAGAAATGTCAGTTCGATATATGTCATATTAAATCATCTCACAGGATCCGCCGACCCGAATGACCGGCTGCCGGCCACGAACACAGCTTACGCTTCGGCCGGTGATCCTCTGTCAATCCATCAGTTCCTGAATCATGTTCCACATTGCTTCGACAGAATCCAGATTTTCCGGTGTTACATATTCCATATCGATCTCGATGTCGAAAGTTTCTTCCAGTTCCGCAAGAAGGGACGTGATATCGATGGAGTCGATCAGTTTGTCCGTGACCAGCTTTTTGCTGTTTTCGAAATCAACGTCAGGGTTGATGCGGTGAAGGATCTCGAGTAGTTGTTCCATGTTTTATTCTCCTATTCATTTATTATCAATGCAAATCCTGGTAAATGATTTTTCCCGAATCATTGCGGGGAATTTCAGCGATCGCTTTGACCCGTATAGCCCGCTGGTTGATGTGGGTGCGGGTGAGGAGGAAGCGCTGGACTTCGCCACACGCCCGCGGATCAGTGACGAAGACCTGCAGCTGGTCGTCTGTTCCGCTGCATGCGCAGTCGGCATCCGGAAATTCGTTGCGTATCATGCGTTCGACTTCATCGAGGTTTACGCGGCTTCCGAAGATTTTGAGAAAGCGTTTTTTGCGGCCGACGATGTAGTAGTAGCCGTCTGCGTCCATCTGGGCCATGTCGCCGGTTTCGAGAACGCCGTTCCGCTCGTCTCCAAGTGCCAGATCCGCACGCTTTTCAGCATAGCCAAGAGTAACATTCGGACCTCGATAGACCAACTCTCCGGTTTTGTTTGTCTCCGTGATTTCGCTGCCGTCAACATCGATCAGATCGAATGAGCCGCCCGGTATGACGATGCCCATGCTGCCGACTTTGTCCAGGGCTTTGTCAGCCGGAAGGTAACCCATGCGGGCCGTGGCTTCTGTCTGGCCGTACATGACGACAAAGTTTTTTCCTTTTTCTGCTGCGTATTCAGCAAATTCACGGTGCAGCTCCGGCAGGATTTTTCCGCCGGCCTGCGTCATGGTGCGGAGCGACGGCAGATCCATCCGGAAGAACCGGATCCGTTTCAGCATCTCATAGGTATACGGCACGCCTGCGATTGATGTTGCCTGCTCCTTTTTAAAGAAATCCCAGAAAGGCTTTCCGATCACAGACTCTCTGGTCAGCAGAATACAGGCACCTTTCAGAATATGGGACTGAATAACCGACAATCCATACGTGTAATGCATCGGCAGTGTCGTAATCGGACGCTCTGTCTCATCGATTTTGAGATACTCCGCGAT
>CAZRNI010000014.1:0-3920 GCA_964601425.1 uncultured Eubacterium sp.
TGCGACGATATCCATCCCGACTTTTGCAAGGTACAGGTTGGTGCCGATGCCAACGGTCGCGGTGATACCGGTTTCTTTTAAGACATTCCGGATCATGGTAATCGCCATCTGATGGGCCGGGGAGACACCGGCGGCTTTCGCGTCCGCTTCATAGAAGTGCAGATATCCTGTCACATCGACGAAGCACTCGTCAATAGAGTAGACATGGATATCTTCAGCGGCGACATACCTCCGGTAAATCTCGTAGATTTTAGAGGAGACCCGGATGTATTCCGCCATCCGTGGGACGGCGATTTCATACAGGATCCGTGTATGATGCGTGATTTCATATTCGCGGATCTTCTGTTTGGCTTCAAACAGCCGCGGGCGCCCCGGGACGCCGATCGCCTTGAGGGCCGGGGAGACAGCAAGGACGATGGTCTTGTCCGTCCGGCTGTTGTCAGCTACCAGCAGGTTAGCTTTCAGCGGATCATAGCCCCGCGCCACACATTCCACGGAGGCGTAGTAGGATTTTAAATCAATACAGATATACGTCCTGTTCATAAAATCTCCGAACAAATGTTCTTTCGTGAAGAAAAAATAAAAGAGGGGAGGCTGACGGTCATTCAATAGAGATTAAATGGAGTCAGCCCGATCCTCTATCGTTCCCATGAATGCGGATTTCGGCTCAAAAGGAACATTGAAATCATAACCGGATTTATTCATTGTCAGGAGCTTCACCATCAGCATGTTGACGTTGACGTGCAGCATCGAAGCAATCCGGACAACATCATTTCCGTCTTTTAACAGTTCCAGCAGTTCTTCGTCATCGATCAGGATGTTTGCGGCAAACTGATTTGCTTCCAGTTCCCGTTGATCGGTGATGTCAAAGAGTTCCATTTCCACAAGACAGCCCTGCTTGGTAAGCGCATCTTTATGGAGCAGGAGATGACCGAGCTCATGGGCGCAGGTCATGCGCTGCATCTGCGGGCTCATGTTTTCATTGATGAATATGAAATAATTATTCAGGTAAATCTTACAGAATCCTTTCTGCTTCTTTGTGTTAATGAACTTCACACAGTATCCGAGCCGTTTTGCCAGCTGGAACGGATCTCTGGTATCATGCCGCCTGATCAGACGTTCCGGTATGCGAAAAATTCTCTCATCCATTTATGGTCCCTCCGCATTTCACCGGTCAGAGGAATCTTCGTTCCTGTAACGTTTATTGATATACTTGCGGTTGTTTTTCTTGGCCTCCCAATATGCCTCCTGCATGGCGCGCATGATCTCATCCATGTCTTCCTCTTCGATCTCGCCGCCGGCGGCGAGCACCTTGAAATCTGCGACCAGATCCCAGGCCTGCCGCGCGCCGCGCCCGCCGTACTGCTCGTTGGCCCGGAGAACGAAGTCGGCGTTTTCATCCATCAGGACTTTCTCATCGACACCGAGTGCCTCAGCGAGTTTGGTGTAGGTATCCCGGCTCTTTGGCATCCGGGCGCCGGATTCGTAGTTTTGAACCGTCCGCAGAGAAATGCCGGCCGCCCGGGCCAGATCATTCTGCGACATCTGCATGGCTGCCCTCGCGTTTTTGATTTTTTCGCTCAGGTTCATGGTGGTACGTCCTTTCTGAACAACTTGCGTAAATTACGAAACTTATAGGATAATCATACGGCATCGTGCGCAAGTTGTCAATGTGAATTTACGGGTGTAAGATCAAAAAGGAGCAGACACGGGTCAGCCCTTTCTTAAAAACAAAACGCATGGACTGATAACTTGTACATAAGATGGAGGCGTAATATGAAATCAGAAATCAAAGGAACAATCATTGCAGTTCTAACGTGCACATTATTAATTTGTGCATGTGGCATCAAAGGGCAGGAGACCGCTGATCCGGGTACAGCGTCAAACACCGGGTCAGGTGCGGCATCAACCGCCGGGCCGAATGCAGAATCATCTGCACAGTCGATCCCGCAGCCGCCGGCGCAGGAGGTGACGGAAGCGCCTGCAGAGGAAGCAGCTGTTTCTGAAAGCAGTGCTGCAGTTGATGCGGCGTCTGTTTCTGAAACCGGTGCTCCCGATGCTCCCGCATTAGCATTCACATATGCGGATCTTACAGGTCTGGAATTTTATTTTTCCAGCGGTGCAGGCGGATGGGCAACGACGATGACGATCAATGCAGATGGAACATTCTCCGGAAATTATCATGATTCTGATATGGGAGACACCGGAGATCAGTATCCGAATGGGACGATGTATTACTGTGATTTCAAAGGAAACTTCGGAGAATTGACGCGTGTGGATGATTACACGTACCGGACGGAACTGAAAAGTATAGAATTGGCAGATACGCCGGAGACAGAAGAAATAAAAGACGGAGTCAAATACGTTTACACGACGGCGTATGGTCTGGATGATGCAAAAGATGTCTATTTTTATCTTCCGGGGAAGCCGGTAAGCGAACTGCCGGAAGCATTTGTATCTTGGGTTCAGATGACATCAGATCTGGAAGAGAACGGGAAGATCACGATCTATGGCATGTACAATGAAACTGCCGAAAATGGATTTGGGGGATATCCGGCATATGATGAAACAGCATCGGAATCAACCGCAGAACAGATCAAAGCGCATGTCGAAGAAGTACAAAAACAGGCGGATGAAATTGAAAAAAAGCTGGACAATGAAGATATAAATCAAATGGAGATGAATCAGGCGTCAGCTGATTTGTATAAACTCTGGGATGATGAACTGAATAAAATCTGGCAGTATCTGAAAGAAAAAATGCCTGAAGCAGAAATGCAGGAGCTGACAGCTGAAGAAAGGGAATGGATCAGCGATAAAGAGGCCCGGATCGCAGAAGAGGGAAAACAGTATGCGGGCGGCAGTATTCAGCCTCTTGTGGAGAATCGCCTTGCGGCGCAGCTGACAAGGGAGCGTGTATATGAGCTGCTGACTTACGTAAATGAATGACAGATCGATGTGAAAGCATCGGAAAATGTAAAGTCTGAGTATTTGTCTCACTCTGCTGACTCTTTACAAAAATAGATCGTGTAAAGTAAAATTGAAAGAAATCGATTCTGAAAAAGCAGAAGGGGGAGCATTCAAGATGCGAAAACACCGGATAAATCTGTTAAATGTTATAATTCTGACGCTTTTTGTTTTGTCATACACCGGATCCCACGCGGTATTTGTATATGCAGAACCGGCTGACGATTCTGTGACAGTTGAACGTTCTGTGGAAGATGATAATCCTGATCCTGCGGGAGGAACTATTTCTGCTGCCGGCACAGATTCCACTGCCGGCGCATCTGCAGACGACGCTGCTTCTGCTGATGAAACCGACACAGCGCCGGTTGAAGTTTCCGATGAAATGACTGTAACATATGAGGCGATGAACGAGGGAGAACCTGCGCAGATTGCGGACACAGGCATTCCGGCGATCAATCTTGTCATTGATCCGGCGGAATACCAGGCAATGATTAACAGCGAGGATCATTCCTACCGCGCACAAAACTGCTCGCTTCAGATTACGGTTCCCGAAGACTGGGAAAGCGAATACGGACCGGGGGATACAAGTATCTACAGCAAAGATGTTCCGCTGGAGTATATTCGCGGCAGAGGTAATTCCACCTGGATAGAAGACAATAAACCGTTTAAATTAAAACTCAGCAAAAAGACAGATCTGTTCGGCATGGGCAAAAACAAGCACTGGGTGCTCATAGCAAATGCAATGGATCCCACTCTTTTAAAGGATAAGATTACCTCCTACATCAGCAGCCGCCTCGGGATGCCTTACACGGCTGAATTTGTACCGGTTGATTTCTATGTCAATGGCGAATGCCAGGGAAGCTATTTTCTTGCTGAGCAGATCAGGCTCGATGAAAATCGCGTCGACCTGGATGTACTGACAAGTTCAGATTTGAGCGAACCGGAAATTACCGGCG
>CAZRNI010000014.1:3930-20320 GCA_964601425.1 uncultured Eubacterium sp.
GCGGTTATCTTATTGCGCTGAACCCGTACGATTATGAGCATGCCAATAATAAGTTCACGACACAAAAAGGTATCGAGTTCTTTCTGCATACACCGTCCTTCGGCGGCAGTGATCCGGAGGAGACGTACGGGCCGGAGGAGCAGCGCAACTATATAACGGATTATCTGCAGAAGGTCGAAAATGCGATATATGCAGAGGATTTTACAGATGAGGACGGAATCCGGTACAGCGATTACATGGACCTTGAATCTGCCGCTAAATACTGGTGGGTACAGGAGTTCTCCTGTAATAGTGACGGGTTTATAACGCCAAGTACCTACCTCTATAAAGAACGCAGCGGAAAGCTGCACTGGGGACCGTTGTGGGATTTTGATCTGGCCTATGATTCTCCAATGATGGATTCCGGCGACCTGAACAACATGCATATGGAGTGGCTTGAATACATGCGCGCATACGATCCGCAGTATCAGGAAATTCTGCGCAGTGTATGGGATGAGCTCGACCAGATTCTGCAGGACATCACCTGCGAAGGCGGCATTCTGGATCAGTACCGCGATGAACTCCGCGCCTCTGCAGCACAAGACAGCGCGTTGTGGGGAAAAGACGATACTACGACCTTTGAGGAAGCTGTTAAGCAGCTGCGCGACAAGATTGACAAGCGCAGATCCGGTATCAATTCCACGATCGATACAGATCTCACGAAGGTCTATGTGACTGCTTCTTTTGAAGCAGACGGGGAACTCGTACTTACAGAAAATGTCAGGGTGGGCAATCGTTTTCCTGAGGAAGAATTGCCCGAAGCACCCGACCGGGAAGGCTTCTATTTCGCAAACTGGGTCACAAAGGATTCCGGCGAACCGATTTCCAACGTGCAGATTCTGGATGATATGGTCTTTGTACCTGAATATATTCCATATGAAGAGGCGATCGAACCGAAGGAGATCTACTTTGATCAGGGGGAAGTCTGGGTCGATCTCAATGAGAAGACGTATACACCGAAATGGAGCATTGCGCCGCTGGATGCGACCTCCCGTCAGGTTGCCTGGAGCAGTTCAGACCCCCAGGTAGCAGAAACAAGTACGAACGGGAAGATTAAATTATGCGAGCCCGGAACCGCGATCATCAAAGCAGAGCTTAAGAACGGGATTTCAAATAAGCTGACCCTGCATGTGTACGATCCGGAGCAGGAGAATATTCCGCCGGTAGAGTCGCTGACGCTGCCATCCGATCAACTTACCCTGAAGCCTGACGAATATGGACAGATCCAGCCGAAACTGTCTCCCTATGCTGCCGGCTTCTCCCTCGGATTTAATTCCAGGGATGAATATGTTGCTGCGGTCGATGAAAGCGGCATGGTGCACGCGCTCACACCCGGAACCTGTACAATCAAAGTCGTTGAATATAACACCGGCCTTTCTGCTGAATATACGGTAACTGTTGTTGACAATTCAGATGAAATAACGCAGGCGAAAAATGAACTCGCCGAGAAAATCATTTCCGCAAAACGCGATATTTCGGCGGGAAACTACACAGAGGAAAGCCTTGCTGCGCTTAATGCCGCCATCGACGAAGCAAACGGCGCCATTGACGACAGAACAGCAACCGAAAGCAGGATTATGATTGCGCAGACAAAGCTTCTGCGTGCATGGCGCAGACTGGTGCCGTCCGATGATTCCGGCACAGACGACAAGAGTGCCGCTGAATTAGCGAGCCGGCACGATGCAGTCGATGCGCTTGCAGAAACACTCATCAGCATGTATGACACGAATTTCGATACCTACAAATCGGCTGATGTGGCTGCGCTTAAAGCACTCCTCGCAAAGGGAGATCAGGTTCTCGCAGACCCGGATGCAGATACCGCCGCCTTAAGAGAAGCGCGGACAAACATCCTGCTCGCATGCAAAAACCTGAAAAAGAAATCCGCTAAGACCCTTACCGTTAAAGGCAGGACAATCAAGGTCAAAGGGAAAAAATCCGGCACGAAAAAAGTGCTCAAAAAGACAAAGAAGATCAAGAAAACAAAGGCATTCAAAATCAGCAATGCTGTCGGCGATGTGACCTTCAAAAAGCTGAGCGGCAATAAAAAAATAAAGGTCTCGAAGGCCGGAAAAGTCACACTGAAGAAAGGCCTGAAGAAAGGAACCTATAAAGTTAAAGTCCGCGTCACAGCCTCCGGAAACGGCGACTATATGTCGGCGGCAAAAGATGTAACATTCAAAGTGAAAGTGAAATAAATGATAAAGGGGTCAAATGACAACTGGATCAAATGACAAATGGATCAGACCTCGTTAGAGTAGAGGAGTGATAGAAATGATCATATTGATTTTGGCGATTGTCGTCAGCCTTGTTCCGGCAATAGCGCTTTACCGGTGGATGAAAAACCGTATCAAAGAAGAGGAAGATTATAAAGAACTCTGCAAGAGCGCGCTGAAAAAGGGAATTCTGTGTATATTTCCGATTCTGTTGGTTTCTGCAGTCTTTCAAATTATCATCGCGCTGACCGGAATAAAGAATGCGAATCCGCTTTTATATAAGGCACTATATAATTTCATTGTTCTGGCCTTGGCGGAGGAGCTTGTGAAATATCTGGCGTTCAGACGTACGCTTAAACAGACAGACTATAAGGTTTCCTGGATGGATGCCGCTGTTCTTTTGACAATTGTAGGAATCGGATTTGACCTGATCGAGAGCCTGGTGTATGCAATCGGGGCAAGTGTTCCGGTTGTCCTGATCCGCGGGATTTGTGTTCCGCATGCCGGCTATGGATTTCTCGCAGGGTATTTTTACGGCAAAGGCGTGAAAAACGGAAATACATTCACCCGGCGGATCGGGTTTGTGCTGGCATGGCTGATGCATGGTCTGTATGATTTTTCGTTGAGTGAAGAATTCGTTGCAGTGAATGATAATCTGGTAATTATTCCGTTTGTGCTTGCAATTATGGATATCGTACTTGTTATCCTGCTGATCCGGTTTGTCAAAAAGCGGAAGACGCAGGAAACATATACGGAGCCGCTTGTATGAGTCAACGGGGACGTTTTGAGTCAACGGCTGATACGCTTTACCGCAGGCACTGGTACAAGGCGCGTCATAACACAATGCACATTTGAGCATATCTGTACGATATAATTTCTTCTCGAACAAATCGTTTTCCTCCTGGTAAGTGACGAAACGCATATCGACATAATAATTATAACATGGGGGGAGAAATGCCGACAGGGTTAATCGTGTACGCCAAACGTGTTTCGGATTATTAGCATAAATCATGAACTGTACATCTTTAGTATGCTCTTCACAGAGCAGAGATAACTGCTCCCAAACATATTCAAATGATTCAAAAGATGGTACAGGTTGTAGAGTTCCCGGCGGTCGGGATAGCCGGCTTCTAAATGCATGTACTCCTGGTAGCGCCGGTAAAACGTCTGCGGGAATCCGCCGAAG
Source organism: uncultured Eubacterium sp. (assembly GCA_964601425.1). GTDB lineage: Bacteria > Bacillota > Clostridia > Lachnospirales > Lachnospiraceae > CADBRN01. The sequence continues at coordinate 7,369 of CAZRNI010000014.1, forward strand.
AGTTCTGTCATTGCCAGGTCTGCTTCTGCATGACCATAATATGCAGCCGGATCGATGAGCCACGCTGCTCCGTCGCTTCCGGTCATAACATTTCCCGCCCAGAGATCACCGTGCAGGAGTGAAGGTGCGTCCGGCTCGGTCAGGTATTGATCAAGATGATCAAGGAGCTGCGTGATATGTCGGCGTTCTGATTTTTCAAAATAACCGGATGCCATTTCAAACTGCGGTGCAAGACGGCAGTCACGGAAGAACGTGATCCAGTTCTCATGCCATGTATTGATCTGCTTTGTATGACCGATGTAATTATTTTCCGGAAATCCAAATTGCGGAATATCTTTTGCACCGATCTTATGCAGATTTGCAAGATTCTCCGCAAACTGAGACCAGTATGCCTTATCCGGATGGCGGCGTCCGCTGTCTGCAAATTCCATTAAAAGAAACGCAAAACCTTCAGGATCCGTACCGAGTCCGAGCAATTGCGGCACGCGGATACAGCCGGCAGCGGCAATTGTTTCCAGACCGATTGCTTCCGCCTCAAAATTAGGCAGCGCATCCAGACGGTTGGATTTCATAAAAAGAGTTGTCTGATCGTCCAGCGTGATTTTACAGGATGAATTAATATCACCGCCGTAGACGGGCTGTCTGCCGGTGATTCTTCGTTCATTTCCAAATAAATCCCGGATTGCGTCGGACAGAGATGTGTATATTTTGATTTTTTTCATCGGTACTGTACCTTAGTGAGTCAATGGGGACGTTTCTCCATGACTCATCTTCATAGATCATAACACAAGTCCATAATGATCACAGGAAAATGAGTCAGAGAGAAACGTCCCCATTGACTCATTCCTTTTTGAATTATTTTACAGTGACCTTAACGGTCTTGCTTACGCCGTTTACTGCGTATACATAGATTTTGCAGGTGCCGGCTTTTACTGCTTTGATTTTGCCTTTCTTAGTGACGGTTGCCACGCCTGGATCACTGCTGATATAGCGGAGTTTAGCGGCATGACCTTTTGAGATAAGCTTCTTGCTGTTTTTAAAATTGTAGCATTTGTTATTATTTTACTAGGTTATTCGCAAAAAACAAGGAGAGATTTACCGCGGCAGGCCCTCACGATTGGGGGTGTGACTTGAACTGGAAGACCGGCCACAGAGGCCGGCGCCGGGGTCAGCCCCATCATAACTTTCGGATTTGACATTCTATTCTTTTTCGTTATGATGAAACGAGGGGAGATCCCGCAGGGGCGGGACCTGAATGCAGTTATTTTTGAAGGAAAAGAGGGATAAGAGATATGTTTTACGCGACATGGTGGTCACTGCTTCCGCCGATTGTGGCCATTGTTCTGGCATTTATTTTGAAGGATGTTTATTTGTCACTGTTTCTGGGCGTCGCGACAGCAGGAATGCTGGCGACCGGATTTCATCCGTGGGCGGCGATGGAGACGGTTGTTAAGACGATGAACGATTCGCTGGATCTGAATGTCTTTATTTTTGATGTTCTGCTGGGAATGATCATTGTTTTGCTGATCAAATCGGGCGGCAGCTCTGCATACGGCAGATGGGCGAGCAAGCGGATTCACACGAGAAAGGGTTCGATTTTTGCAACAGCTGCGCTCGGTCTGCTGATTTTTGTAGATGACTATTTTAACTGTATTACGGTGGGCAGCATCATGCGTCCGCTGACGGATAAATACGGGGTTTCCCGCGCAAAGCTAGCGTATATTATTGACTCCACCGCGGCGCCGATCTGCATCATCGCGCCGATCAGCAGCTGGGCGGCGGCGATCAACTCCTACGTGCCGGAGGGCAGCTCCATGACGGGATTCCAGATGTTTGTCAGCACGATTCCGTACAATTTGTATGCGATCCTGACGATCTTTATGGTATTTCTGATCACGGGAATGGGATTTGATTTCGGCCTGATGAAAATTCATGAGGACAATGCGGCGAAGGGTGATCTGCTCACATCGGGAACCTCTTCAACGGCTGAGGAGGCCGCTTTTCCGGAGAGTCCGGACGGAAGTGTCCTGGATCTTCTGATTCCGGTGCTGGTACTGATCGCGGGCGTTGTGGGTGCTATGATTTATACCGGCTTTCAGGGCGGCGCATCTAATCTTGTCGAAGCGTTTGCAAATTGTGATGCGGAAATCGCGCTGATCTTCGGGACGAGCGTGACGATTGTTTTGATGGCAATCATGTATCTGCCGCGGCGCCTGATGACCTTCCGGACCTTTATGGCTTCTTTCCTGGAGGGCGCGAAAATCATGCTTCCGGCGATGCTGATCCTTGCGTTTGCATGGACCCTGAAGGGTATGGGAGATCAACTCGGACTTGCAGAGTATGTGTCAACGACGATCGGAAATGTTGCGTCGGGCAGCATCCTGACGCCGGCGATCATGTTCGCAATCGCAGCGGTTCTGGCATTTGCGACCGGTACATCTTACGGAACGTTTGCAATCCTTCTGCCGATCGTTATCCCGATGTTTGCGGCAGCGGATGAGAAAATGATGATCATCTCGGCGGCGTCTGTTTTGTCAGGCGGCGTGTGCGGAGACCACCTCTCGCCGATTTCCGATACGACCATCATGTCTTCGGCAGGTGCGCAGTCCGACCACATGAATCACGTGCGCACGCAGATCCAGTACGCGCTGGTCGTATGTGTCGTTTCTGTGATCGGGTACCTGATTGCGGCCATTACCCGGACCTGGTTCATTTCCCTTGCGGCGGGTGCCGTGATGGTATGGGTTGTGCTCATGGTTCTGAAAAAGCGCGTACAGACGGGGACTGTTGGCAGGCGGTGAAATGGATCTGGCGCGCGATCAGCGAGCGAGACTTGAAAAGGAAAATAAAATGACACGTAAAATGATGATTCCCGCGCCGTGTATTGACCAGACTGCCGATTGGCCGACGGGCTGTGAGAGTGTATCGGCCGTTATGCTGCTGCAATATCTCGGCGTGGAGATTTCTGTGGATGAATTTATAAAAGAATATCTTCCGTGCCGGCCATTTGAAGAGTGGGACGGTAAACAGATCGGGGCTGATCCGCGGCGGGAGTTCGCGGGCAGCCCGTATGATCCGGATTCCATGGGGTGCTATGCGCCGGTCATCAAAGCGGCAGTGGAACGCGTGCTTGCGGAGCGTGCCGGGCAATACGGCTGCAGCAGCGAAGAAAAGGAGCGAGCCGGGGAAACCGACGGGAGCAGGGATGAAAAGCAAACAGAGATCCCTGTCTGGCATGTGGAGGATCTGACGGGCGTTCCGATGGAGCAGCTCTGTACGGAGTATCTGGACCGCGGCCGCCCGGTCATATTCTGGGCGTGCATTGATATGAAGGAACCGGTCACGGGGCCGGACTGGTATCTGGAAGACGGGACGACCGTGTTCACATGGATTTCAAATGAGCACTGCATGCTGCTGGTCGGATACGATGAGACGAATTACTATTTCAATGACCCGTGGGAACATCACGGCGTGATCGGCTATGAAAAAACAATAACAGAGGCGCGCCACCAGGCGCAGTATGCGATGGCAGTTGCCGCATACCGCACCTGAAAGGCGCGCCTTTCAGATGTCCGGTAAGTTTCTTAGATCTGCACGGTCAGCACATTCAGTCCCAGCAGATTCTGGTACTGGATATCCTCTGCGATATGATAGACCAGGCGGATACCGAGGTTTTTGTCGGGATCTTCCGATGCGAGGAGCTTGTTCCGGTCTTCCGGATTGAACGGGCGGCAGTCGTCGCGGATGCGGAGGATGATGCGGTCATCTTTGTTTGTGACGCGGATGTCCTCCGAATGATTTTTTTTGTTGTCCTTTGTGAAACCGTGCTGGACGACATTGCCTGCAATTTCCTCCATGGAGAGACCGGAGAAGTAGGCTCTGCGCCGGTCGATGCCTCTTGCTTCACAAAAGGCCATGATCTGCTCAGAGACGGTTTCTACATCTTCCATGCTGCGGACTGTGATATCGAGCCGCGCGTCGTCCGGGGCGCCGAAGGATGCAGGGATCGCCATCAGATCCTCGGTGTTTCGCGGGAAGCGCTTCTGGTCATGTATCGAGAAGATGATAACGACGACCAGGCAGATAACGCCATTCAGGATATTTGCGAGATAGAGGCCGTTCATCTTCATAAGCGGGATCAAAAACAGGCTGACAACGGAGACGCCTGCGAATCCGTCTACTACCGGAAGCACGACTGAGAGCAGATGTTTTTCGGCGGCCTGTGCGTAGCTTGCAAATGCAAGACTGACCACAGCCAGCGGCATGCACAGCGGCAGCATCCGGAATCCCATAACTGTCATCTGAAAGACCGGATCAGAAGGATCGCGGTAAAACATCATTGTAAGTGGTTTTGCGCAGATGATCAGCAGAGCCGAGACCACGCACATAAGGGGAACGCCCCGCCAAAATACGACGCGCATGGTGTCGATCAGAGATCTGCGGTCCTCCTCGCCGATGCTGATGCTGTACAGCATACGCTCGACGGCAATCATGCCAAACGGCAGCGCCCAGATGATACTTAAAAACGCGTTGGACGCCGCAAAGGAGACGAGACCGGCACTGCCGACAAACTTCAGGATCAGTGCATTTACGATGATACAGCGGAACATTTCCACAAAGCGGGAGAGCGCACCGGCATATCCCCGTTTCATGATAAGAGGCGCATCGCTCCAGCGGCATGCCTTCAGAGAGAACCGGAGCTTTGCCTTATTGGAGAAATAGTAGAGCGCCATGATGCCGAAGAAGATCCATTCGCTGACAGACGTCGACAATCCGAGACCGAATGTTCCCATCTGAAAAACAACAACCATAATATAGTCCATCAATGCGTTGAAGGAAAAGCATGCAATGCTCGCTGCCATGGTTCGGCGGGTCTGGTTTTCCAGAGAGAGAAAGGCAAACAGCTGCTGGCCGAGAACCAGAGCCGGGATGCCGACGGCCTGTCCGATCAGATACTGGTTGAATGCAGCGCACTGTGCTGCATCTGCGACCATAAATCTGGTCAGATTTGTGCAGGCGGCCAGGATCATGACAGCGGAAGTGATTGCCGAAATAATGGCCGAAAGCGTCAGATCAACGGAAAAAACGCTGGGGATCCGCTCCGGCTTCCGGGTCAGATATTTACCGTAGAGGAGCTGTGACCCACTCACCAGCATAAAACTGAGTGCGTACAGAAAATGTGTCATCGGCACAAACAGTCCGATCGCTGCCATGGCATCTGGCCCGATTGCATTGCTTCCGAACAATCCGTCGATGATATTATTGACTGCGTTGATTACGATCAGCAGGACCTGGAAGGGAAGCAGGCGGAAAAACAGACCGGACAGCAGTTTGAAGTCTGATGAAATTGTTTGATTCATGTGTGTTTCTTTCATGACGACACGCTCCTTTTTATGAATACATTCTTTATAGAACGGCAATTATTCTTTATTAAACATTTACTAATTACAGAGTATATTCTATCGTCTAACAAATGTCGTACTCCCCTGCCGAGTTAGAGGTTTTCAGGGTTTCGTGATGACGTAAGTATTCCATTGTGGTATGATAAATCTGACGGGAACGAACCTGCTGACTGCAGAGGCGGGGACGTATCATTTGAGCTGAAATCAACAAAAGCCGGGAGGCGATATTTATCATGAAAACCCGCAGAAAAATACATACTGCACAGATTGCTCTTATAGGAGGCATTCTGGTTCTGGTAATACTTGTGGCCGGAACGATCTGGATGGGTCATGCGGCCCGGGAGGATACCGAACAGGCAGTACGCAAGGTAAGCCTGTTGTATCTGGACGAGCTGGCAGGGCGCCGCGAGCAGGTTGTAGAGAACAATCTGAAGGATACGATCAAAAATCTGCAGACAGCCGTTGACCTGATGGAGCCGGAGGATCTGAGCGACAAGGAGCATATGGAAGCGTACCAGAAGCGCATGAAACAGCTCTATACACTGGAGCGGTTTGCGTTTGTCGATACCGAAGGAACGATTTATTCCTCCTCCGGACTGGAACACAATATCGATGAATACCGTTTTGATTACCAGACGCTTGCGAAGCCGGAGATTTCAATTCAGAATCCGGATTCTCCTGAGAAAAAAGTGGTTATTGCAATACCTGTCCAGATTCCGTTTGAAGGAAAGACGCTTTCTGTCTGCTTTATGCAGATTGAGATGAAGGAAATGCTTGCAGGCGTATCCATGACGACGGAAAATCAGGAAGCGACGTTCTGCAATCTCTACACAAAAGATGGTATCGCATTGAGCAACACCGTCCTGGGCGGTCTGGCTGTGGAGGACAATCTGCTTGAAGCGCTGCAGATTGCAGAATTTGAAAAGGGCTACTCCTACGATCAGATTTACAAAGATTTTCAGAATGGTGAAAAAGGTGAGGCCTCGTTTACGTACAACGGAATCCGTGAGACCCTCAGCTATATTCCGGTTGCCGGGACGGACTGGCTGCTGACGTATCTGATTCGGGAGAGTGTCATCAGCGATCAGATCAGTGGAATATCAGCCGGGACGATTATGCGAAGCATCATGCAGTCTGTTTTGACGGTGGCCGTGCTGCTCGCTATGTTTGGCTTTATCATTCACCAGAGCAGAAAAAATGCGAAGCTGCGTCTGGAGCAGGAGACGGCAGAGGCGGAAAACCGCGCCAGAAGCGAGGAAATGGAGCAGCGGTTTGCCCTGCAGGAAAAGCTTCTGGAAGAGGAGCGCCGCCGAACCCAGCAGAGCAACATGATCACGGCGCTGTCGGCGGACTACTGGAGTGTTTATTATCTGGATCTGGATAAGGACACGGGGATCTGCTATCGGGCGCACGCAGACATCGACGGCGGATTTGCAGTCGGAGACCGTTTTTCATATCTGGAATCGGTGACAGCCTATGCAAATCAGTATGTTGTGGAGCGGTATCGGGAAGAATTTCTCCGCTTTATTCAGCCGGAGTCAATCAGGGAAGGCCTGAAAAACAATAAAGTTTTGTCCTATACCTACATGGTTTCACGCCACGGCCGCGAGTCCTATGAATCAGTCCGTTTTGCAGGGATTTACGGGTCGGATGAGCAGGAGAATATCAGAATCAATAATGTGGGCGTCGGCTTTGTCAATGCAGACGCAGAGACGCGAAAGTCAATGGCGCAGAACCAGGCGCTCAGTGATGCACTGGAAGCCGCAGAGCAGGCCAACAAGGCAAAAACCGCATTTTTGTCCAGTATGAGTCATGAAATCCGCACGCCGATGAACGCGATCATCGGTCTGGACAACATTGCCATGAATGATGCCGAGACGCCGGAGAAGACAAAAGGATATCTCGCAAAGATCGGCGATTCAGCAGAACACCTGCTGAATCTGATCAATGATATTCTCGACATGTCCCGGATCGAGTCCGGCCGGATGACGCTGAAGAACGAAGAGTTTTCGTTCTCCAAGATGCTCGAAGCGATCAATATCATGTTCAGCGGACAGTGCCAGGAAAAAGGTCTGGATTATCAGTGCCATATAGACGGAGAAGTGGACCGTTTCTATATCGGCGACGACATGAAGCTGCGTCAGGTGCTGATCAATATTCTCGGAAATGCCGTCAAGTTTACGCCTGTGGGCGGAAGTGTTTCGCTCGAGGTGGCCCGGAAGGCGCAGTATGACGGGAAATCTGTATTCTCGTTCAGAATTGCAGACACCGGAATCGGCATGAGCAAGGAATTTATTCCGCATATCTTTGACACATTTGCCCAGGAGGATACGTCGGCTACCAGCAAATACGGCAGCTCCGGCCTCGGACTGGCAATCACGAAGAATATTGTGGAAATGATGAACGGCAATATCGAGGTAGAGAGTGAAAAAGGCAAAGGAACTGTCTTTACGGTAACGGTTACGCTGGCGGACTCAGCCAGAAAGCCGGACGAGGAAGAGCCGGGCGAGATCCATCCGGATGAGATGGTCGTGCTGATCGTCGATGACGATCCGGTGGCCTGTGAGCATGCGAAGCTTGTCCTTGAAAAGGCAGGCATCGCCTCTGAAATTGCCGCTTCCGGTCAGGAAGCGATCGAAATGGTGCGGGTGCGTCACGCACGCCGGGAGCCGTATAATCTGATTCTGGTTGACTGGCAGATGCCGGAAATGGACGGCGTCGAGACAACACGGCAGATGCGCTCGATCATCGGACATGAATCTGCAATTATTATCCTGACAGCCTACCGCTGGGACGATATTCTGGAGGAGGCACTGCAGGCAGGCGTAGACAGTTTCATAGCGAAACCGCTGTTTGCGGAAAGCGTTCTGGAGGAATTCCGGTCTGCGGTCAAGCGTAAAGATATTGTCGGCAACAGGCAGCGAAACAAAGCTGATCTGAAGGGCCGCAGGATACTGGTGGCCGAGGATGTCCAGATCAACGCCGAAATCATGGTCATGATACTCGAAGCGCGGGAAATGAATGTAGATCTGGCTGAAAACGGAAGGATTGCGGTCGAAAAATTTACTGCGCATGACCCCGGATATTACGACGCTATCCTGATGGATATGCGGATGCCCGAGATGGACGGCCTGGAGGCGACCCGGCAGATCCGCACGATGGACCGGGTTGACGCGAAGGAGATCCCGATCATCGCACTCACCGCAAATGCATTCGACGAAGATGTACAGCGAAGCCTGCAGGCAGGCCTGAACGCGCACCTCTCCAAGCCGGTGCAGCAGGAGGCACTTTACGAGACGCTTGAGAGTCTGATACAGGACTGAGGTTATATCACTTAATTTGCATTATATAAGGTTATGAAAGAGAAGTCTGCGGGAGCAGGCTTCTTTTTGTGTGATACTTGGGATGCACCCCGGCTTATTCAGCGACAACAAAAAAATGTTGACAACGCAACAAGGATCGTGTATTGTGTATGTCGTTAAATAGATTTAATAAAGATATTTAATAAATAAATTTAAATTCAGGAGGAAATCGAAATGACATTTGAAAAAGTGAAAGAGATTATGATTGATACACTGAACCTGGATGAGGCGGATATTACGCTTGATGCGACGCTGAAGGATCTTGGAGTTGATTCGATCGATGCAGTGGAGCTTGTGATGGCGCTGGAAGAGGCGTATGACGTCAAGATTGCGGATGAAGAGACGGCAGCACTTGAAAAAGTCAGCGATATTGTTGAATTTATTGACCGGAAGGTGGCCTGATCGAAATGGAGCTGAATCAGCTGAAGGAACTCATGGAGGCATTTTCGCAGTCTGCGTATCTGGAATGCCGTCTGGTGACATCTGAGGTTTCACTGGAACTGAAGCGGACGGACGTGCATCAGGGACAGGAACCGTCTGGCGGTATGACAGACGTCACCGGGCTGTCGGCTGCCGTGCAGGCCGGGGCAGCTCAGATGTCTGGTAGAAATCCAATGGCCGGGGCAGCTCAGATGCCCGGCGGGAACCCGATGGCCGGCGGCAGTCAGATGACCGGAAACCATCAGGCGGGAGCTATGGTGCAGGCGGCCGGGACTGCGGGCTCTTCCGGACAGACGCAGGACAACGGCGCAGACTGGAAGGTCGTGAAAGCACCGATGGCGGGTACTTTTTATACATCTGCAAAGCCCGGGGAGGAGCCCTACGTGACGGCGGGCAGCCGGGTCTCGAAAGGTGATACGCTGGGCCTTCTGGAAGCCATGAAGGTAATCAGTGAGATTACGGCGCCGGTGAGCGGTACGGTTCAGGAGGTACTCCTGGAGGACGCACAGTTTGCGGAATACGACATGCCGCTGTTCCGGATCAGGGAGACGTGATATGTTTCGGAGAATTCTGATTGCAGCGCGCGGGGAGATTGCCATGCGGATCCAGCGCTGCTGCAGCGAGATGGGAATCGAAACGGTTCTGATCTATTCAAAAGAAGATGCGGATGAAATGCCGCTGCAGTTTAGTAATAAGGCTGTCTGCATCGGCGCAGGCAGTGCCAGGACCAGCTACCTGCTTCAGGACAGTATCCTGCAGACTGCGCTGTCGAACGGATGTGAGGCAATTCATCCGGGATATGGATTTCTGGCGGAAAATGCGTCATTTGCTGCGGCGTGTGAACAGGCCGGCGTCCGGTTTGTCGGCCCTTCGGCGGAGATTATCCGCAAGATGGGAGATAAACAGACAGCAAGGGCGATGATGCGGGATAACGGGATCCCCTGTGTGCCCGGATCAGACGGCATTGTATCGACTGCGGAAGAGGCAGCTGTGATTGCGGAGCGTGTCGGCTACCCTGTGCTTTTAAAGGCGACGGCGGGCGGCGGCGGACGCGGAATGCGTGTGGCAAATGCACCCGAAGAGCTGGAAAATGCATTTTTACAGGCACAGGCTGAGGCGGAAAATGCATTTGGCAATGGAGATCTGTATCTGGAGAAACTGATTTTGCGGCCGCGTCATATTGAAGTTCAGATTCTGGGCGATCAGCATGGCAATGTGATCCATCTGGGCGAGCGGGATTGTTCGATGCAGCGGCGCAATCAGAAGCTGATTGAAGAGTCGCCAGCGCGGTGCCTGACGGAAGCACAGCGGGAGGAAATCTGCGGGTATGCGGTCCGCGCAGCAAAGGCGGCCGGATATTACAGTGCCGGAACGGTGGAGTTTGTGCTCGATCAGGACGGCCATGCATATTTTATCGAAATGAATACGCGGATCCAGGTGGAGCATCCGGTGACGGAATTTGTAACAGGCATCGATCTGGTTCGCGAGCAGTTCCGGATTGCGGCGGGACAGAGGCTTTCTGCTGCGCAGGAGGATATCCGCATCACGGGACATGCGATCGAATGCCGGATCAATGCAGAGGATCCGGAACAGGGATTTTTGCCCTCCCCCGGACAGGTGAAGTTTCTGCATCTGCCGGGCGGCGCCGGCGTGCGGGTGGAGACCGTACTTTATCAGGATTGTAAGATCAGTCCTTTGTATGACAATCTGATTGCAAAAATCATTGTGCATGCGCCCGGAAGACTTGAGGCAATCCGGCGGATGCGGATGGCGCTGGAGGAGACAATTATTGACGGAGTGAAAACAAATACAGAGTTCCTGCTCCTGATGATGTATAACACAGATTATATGCTTGGGCGGATTGACACCTCGTTTATCGAGGAAAACACAACCGGGATTCTTGCCTGGAACCGCGCAAGCAGGAAAGAGATGATTTAGAATTATGAGCGCGTTTTCCGGTAGAAGAAATACGATGCTTTCTTTTAAAAAGCATCGCGAGCATAACGTGGGGATGCACGGAAAAACGGCCGGATTTCTGAACCGCATTTTTGATGCGGGAAGTTTTCGGGAATTGTTTGCCGGAATGGAATCAGCCGATCCGATCGGATTTCCCGGATACAGGCGCAAGCTGCGTGAACTGCGGAAAATGACAGGAGAATCGGACGCGATTGCCGCAGGCTGCGGAACCATCGGCGGCGTTGCGGTCTGTGCGGCGGCGCTGGACAGTTCGTTCCTGATGGGGAGCATGGGAACGGCTGTGGGCGAGACGGTCACACGCGTTATAGAGACAGCAGGAGAGCGGCATGTTCCGCTGATTCTGTTTTCCGCGAGCGGCGGTGCGAGGATGCAGGAAGGACTCTTTTCGCTGATGCAGATGGCAAAAACGAGTGCGGCAATTGAGCGCTTCCGCAGGCGGGGCGGATTGTACATTTCCGTATTGATGCACCCGACAACGGGAGGTGTAAGTGCAAGTTTTGCGATGCTTGGCGACATCATCCTTGCAGAACCGGGCGCATTGATCGGATTTGCGGGGCCGCGCGTGATCGAGCAGACCATCGGGGAAAAACTGCCGGAGGGATTTCAGCGCGCAGAGTTCCAGCTGGCACATGGATTTGTTGACAAAATAGTCGAGCGGGAGGAATTCCGGCCGGTTTTAAAACAGATATTGCGGCTGCACGCGGCAGAAGCGCAGTAAAACAGCCGGGCTGCGCGGGCAGAAAAACAGCTGCCGTGAGCGGGCAGAAAAGCAGCTGTCGTATGCTGGCAGAAAAACAGCTGCCGTGTGCGGACCGAAAACAGTCTGGCATATGCAGTCAGAAACCGGGGTGACGGATAAAACGATTATGAGGCAGACGCAGATTAAAAAACAAAAAAAACTCCCGGCCTATACGCATGTTATGATTGCGCGGGACCGGAACCGGCCGAAAATTATGGATTTCATCAATGAACTGTTTGATGATTTCCTGGAGCTTTCCGGCGACCGTATGGGGAAAGAAGACAGATCCGTGACCGGCGGAATCGGACTTCTTGACGGAATCCCCGTTACTGTGGTCGGGCACCGGAAGGGCAGAACGCTCGAAGAAAATGTGGCGAACAATTTTGGCATGCCCGGCCCGGAAGGATTTCGAAAATCCCTCCGGCTGATGAAGCAGGCTGAAAAATTCGGAAGACCCGTCATCACGCTGATCGATACACCGGGCGCTTACCCCGGAAAAGAGGCGGAAGAAAACGGGATCAGCGCGGCGATCGCAGAGAATATGGCACAGATGAGTGATCTGGCCGTGCCGGTGATAGCCGTTGTTACAGGTGAAGGAAGCAGCGGAGGCGCACTGGCGCTCGGCGTGGCGGATCGTGTCTGGATGCTGGAATATGCAGTTTATTCGATCCTTTCACCCGAAGGCTTTGCAAGCATTCTGTGGAAGGATGCGGACCGCAGCAGGGAAGCGTGCGAAGTCATGCGGATGACCGCTGCAGAATTATATGAAGACGGATTGATCGACCGGGTTATTCCGGAGGCTGCGGGCGGTATTCAAAATGCATTTACGGAAGGGTGCAGCGTATTAAAGCGGGCGCTGGCAGAGGAGATCCGGACGCTGTCCCAAATACCGGCGGAGGAACTGGTAGAGCAGCGTTACCGGAAATTCCGCCGGATCGAGGGCGGCCGGCGTCCTGTATATCTCAGTGTGAGATGACCCCCGCCTCTATAGGCGGTGGGTATTGAATCAAACCTGACTCAGTGGAGGGTTT
>CAZRNI010000015.1:0-19436 GCA_964601425.1 uncultured Eubacterium sp.
GTCTACGATTACGACCCCGACTTTGACGCGGTTCTGCAGGATTTCCTGAAGGATGTGATATCCGGACTGCACCTGATGTCGGATGATTTTTTTCAGGTGGGAGATGTGATTCGCTATGGTACGATAGAAGGCATTGTTGTAGACTTTCATCTGCGTTCCACCAAATTACGCAGCCTCGCCGACGGCTCTGTTCTCGCTATCAGCAATCACAACATCACAGAAATTGTCAAACTTTCAAATCAGGTATATCTGGACATCCCGCTTTCCTACGAGGCGGATCCGGCATACGCAAAAGAAACACTGGCGGCCCTTTGCCGGCAGGCAGAAAAATCGGTAACCGGCCTGCTTGAATGCACATGTCTCGGCATCGGAGAACTGCAGGATTCATCCGTCATCTACAAGATCAGAGTGATTTGCCCGCCGGAACAGAGAATCGGCGTCCGCCGCCAGGTCCTTGAACAGCTCTTTGAAGGCCTGCGGGAAGCCGGCCTGGAAGTGCCATACAACCAGATGGATGTGCATATGAAGTAATTCAAGTCCCGCCCTTGCGGGACTTGATATCTTGCCGACGCCGTCCTCCGGCCAGCCACCAACGCCGGCACTGGCAAAAACTGGCAAAAGCCAGTTTTTGCCTGGCGTCCTCAGGCGCCCTTCGCCTGCTCCTTCTCCAGATTTCTCACGGCGGTGGTTAGCATAAGCTTGATGCGGTTCAGCTGGTTTACTTCAGATGCGCCCGGATCATAGTCAATCGCGGCAATATTTGCCTGCGGGTAGTCCTTGCGGATGGCCTTGATGACACCCTTGCCTACGATATGGTTCGGCAGGCAGGCAAATGGCTGGATACATATAATGTTCGGCACGCCTGCGTGGATCAGTTCCATCATCTCGCCGGTCAGGAACCAGCCTTCGCCCGTCTGGTTGCCCACAGATACAATCGGGGAGGCAAATTCTGCCAGCTGTCTGATGTCGGCGGATGGCGTAAAGTGCTTGCTCTTGATAAACTCTTCATCCGCAGCTTTCCGCAGCCAGTCAATGGCTTTGATGCCGGCAGTAGTAATCCAGGCAGACCGCTTTTTCCCGCCAAGATGCTCTGACTTAAATGACGAGTTGTGGAAGCTGTACATAAAGAAGTCAATCAGGTCCGGCACGACTGCCTCGGCACCCTCAGCTTCAAGCAAATCAACAAGATGGTTATTTGCGAGCGGAGAGTATTTAACCAGAATCTCGCCGACAATACCGACGCGCGGCTTCTTCTGATCCGTGATCGGAAGGCGGTCAAAGTCTCTGATAATCGTGTGGCACAGCTGCTTGTACTTCCGGTTCGACACGTGATCGCCGGTCAGGAAATTGATAACAATGCGCTGCCATTTACGGTGCAGGCGGTTTGCGGAACCCGGCACTTTCTCATACGGCCGCATGCGGTACAGACACTTCATAAAAATGTCTCCAAACGCAGCAGCATAGACGACGCGGATTGCAATCTTTGGCGTGATCTTAAAGCCCGGATTGCTTTCCAGACCGACCAGATTGGCCGAAATAACAGGGATCTGCTCCATGCCGGCTTTTTTCAGCGCGCGGCGGATAAATGCGATATAGTTGGACGCGCGGCAGCCGCCGCCGGTCTGGCTCATGATCAGAGCTGTCTTATTCAAATCATATTTACCGGACTCCAGCGCTTCCATCATCTGACCGATCGTGCACAGAGAAGGATAACATGCGTCGTTGTTGACATACTTCAGGCCGACGTCAACCGCGTCCTTCGTATCGTTCGGCAGGACGACCATGTTGTAGCCGCAGGAATTAAACGCAGCCTCGATCAGCGTGAAGTGAATCGGGGACATCTGCGGACACAGAATCGTATAACCCTGCTCGCGCATTTCTTTCGTGAAATACGGACGCTCAGCTGCGGCGACGCGCTCACGGCGCTGCTCGCCGGATTCTTTTCTGACACGAATGGCCGCCAGAAGCGAGCGGACGCGGATACGGACCGCGCCGAGATTGTTAACCTCGTCGATCTTCAGACAAGTGTAAATTTTACCGGCCTCATCCAGAATTTCGTAAACCTGATCGGTCGTGACGGCATCAAGACCGCAGCCAAACGAATTCAGCTGGATCAGATCCAGATCATCACGGGTCAGCACGTAGTTTGCAGCCGCATACAGGCGGGTGTGATACATCCACTGGTCGTTGACGCGCACCGGACGCTGGATCGGCGCCAGATGCGAGACGGAATCCTCAGAGAGGACAGCGACATCATAAGAATTGATCATATCCGGGATACCATGGTGGATCTCCGGGTCAATATGATACGGACGTCCGGCGAGCACGATGCCGTGGTGACCGGTTTCCTCCATCCATTTCAGGACTTCCTCGCCCTTGTGCTGCACATCCTTGCGGACATTGTCCATCTCGACCCAGCCGTCATGGACAGCACTGCGTACCTCGTCAGCGGGAATATCCTTAAATACCTTTACCAGCTCGTCGGCCAGAATCTTCTCAGAAGACAGTGCGACAAACGGATTCAGCAGTGTAATGGACGGATCACGCAGCTCGTCGACATTGTTCTTGATGTTTTCTGCATATGAGGTAACGATCGGACAATTGTAGTGGTTTACAGCTTCCGGGAATTCGTTGCGCTCATAGGGAACACACGGGTACCAGATCGTCTTGATCCCCTGGCGGATCAGCCAGGTCACGTGTCCGTGTGCAATCTTCGCAGGATAACACTCGGATTCACTCGGAATCGACTCAATGCCGAGTTCGTAGAGACGACGCGTAGAAGTTGGCGAAAGTACGACCCGGTAACCGAGCTTTGTGAAAAATGTAAACCACAGCGGATAGTTCTCATACATATTCAGGACGCGCGGAATGCCGATGGTGCCGCGCGGCGCCTCGTCCTCGGTCAGCGGCTGGTAGCCAAAAATCCGGTCATACTTATATTCATAAAGATTCGGGATGTGGTTGGCGTTCTTTTCCTTGCCGATGCCGCGCTCGCAGCGGTTGCCGCTGATAAACTGGCGGCCGCCGGAGAAACGGTTAACCGTGAGACGGCACTTGTTTGTACATCCCTTGCAGGTGGCCATTTTCGTCGAATACTGCAGCGCATTGATCTTTTCGATCGGCAGCATGGTTGTCTCTTTGCCCTCGCTTCGGTCGCGCGCGATCAGCGCGGCGCCAAACGCACCCATGATGCCGGCGATATCCGGACGGATCGCGTGACAATTCGCGATTTTCTCGAACGCGCGCAGGATGCCGTCATTGTAGAAGGTTCCGCCCTGCACGACGATGTGATTGCCGAGTTCTGACGCGTCAGAAACCTTGATGACCTTATACAGCGCATTTTTGATGACGGAGTAGGAGAGACCGGCGGAAATATCCGGGACGGTCGCGCCCTCCTTCTGTGCCTGCTTGACCTTTGAATTCATAAAGACCGTGCAGCGCGTGCCGAGATCGATCGGATGCTCCGCAAACAGTGCTTCCTTCGCAAAATCCACGACACTGTAGCCCAGTGATTCTGCAAAATTCTCAATGAAAGAACCGCAGCCCGAAGAACATGCCTCATTCAGCATGACCGAGTCAACGGCGTGATTTTTGATTTTAATACATTTCATATCCTGTCCGCCGATGTCGAGGATGCAGTCAACGTCCGGCTCAAAAAAGGCCGCGGCGGTGTAGTGCGCGATGGTCTCAACCTCGCCCTCGTCCAGCATCAGTGCAGACTTGATCAGCGCCTCGCCGTAACCTGTGGAGCAGGCGTATGCGATGCGGGCAGAATCCGGCATTTTTTCGTAGATTTCCTGGACTGCGCGGATGGTCGTCGCCAGCGGACTGCCGTTATTATTGCTGTAAAAGGAATACAGAAGAGAGCCGTCCTCGCCGACGACGGCTGCCTTTGTGGTCGTGGAACCGGCATCAATGCCGAGATAGCAGTTGCCTTCATAAGTAGAGAAGTCAGCAGCCGCGACGTTATTTTCCTCCTGCCGGAGCAGGAAGTCGTCATAATCTTCCTTGCTCTCAAACAGCGGCTCCATGCGGGCGACTTCGAATTCCATTTCGATGCCTGTCTGCAGACGGTTTTTCATCTCTTCGAGAGAGACAGATGCATCTGCCCGGTAGTTCATCGCAGATCCGATCGCTGCAAACAGGTGAGAATTTTCCGGGACAATTGCATGCTCGTCATCCAGCTTCAGCGTCCGGATAAATGCCTCGCGAAGCTCAGAGAGATAGTGCAGCGGGCCGCCGAGAAATGCGACATGACCGCGGATCGGTTTGCCCTGTGCAAGACCGGAAATGGTCTGGTTTACAACTGCCTGGAAAATGGAAACCGAAAGATCCGGCTTTGTCGCGCCCTCGTTGATCAGCGGCTGAATGTCTGTCTTTGAAAATACGCCGCACCGCGCCGCGATCGGATAGATATCCTTATAATCCTTCGCATATTCATTCAGACCGGTCGCGTCCGTCTGCAGCAGCGCAGCCATCTGGTCAACAAAAGAACCCGTGCCGCCGGCACAGGCGCCGTTCATGCGCTGCTCAATATTGCCGTCTTCAAAATAAATGATCTTGGCGTCCTCGCCGCCCAGCTCGATCGCCACATCTGTCTGCGGCGCATAGGATTCCAGTGCAGTGGAGACGGCGATGACTTCCTGGGTAAACGGCACCTCCAGATGATTGGCGAGTGTAAGACCGCCGCTTCCCGTAATTACCGGATGAAGCTCCAGTTCACCCAGCTTCTTATAAGCCTTTTCCAGCAGCTCTGCCAGCGTCTCCTGGATCTTCGCAAAATGGCGCTGATAGTCAGAAAACAGCAGTTCGTTCTCCGGGCCGAGGATCGCGATCTTGACAGTTGTCGAACCGATATCAATGCCGAGTTTGTAAACACCATTGTTTGTAGATGTATTTTCCATAGATTGAATCATTTCTCCTGAATTCATTCATAAACTATATATAGTGGTTTGACAGCCTGATACAGGCATCATATATTAAACACATAAATGTCATTATACTTCACAGGTATCACAAAAACAACTATTAATAGGTAGATTTGGCAGGAATGGTTATTAAATAATCATAAAATAATACTGGAATCAGGTAAACGATTCCCCAAAACGTACCTGTTCGGGACATTTCCATGAAGCAAAGAGGGAGATTTTCATATGGATGATTTCAATATCAGACGGACCTTGAAGGAACTCCAGAATGAGTTGTGGCTTCTTGAGGAACACACAAATTATATGCGTCAGTTTGCACAGGACAAATGCGGAATTACAGTTACGCACTGGTCACATATGTCGGTCGGGGTGCATGCACACAGATACTATGAGCTCGCGATGGTTATTTCCGGAGAGTGTGTTCACACTTATAAAGGAACCAGCAGACCGGTTATACCGGGAGATGTATTTCTGATCGCACCTGATGAAGAACACAGTTACACATCAAATCTGCCGATTGAATTGTATATATGCCAGTTTCATATGGAGGAACTCGATGATGAGCTTGTTCAGATTCTGAAAGAATATCAGGGAAGCAGTCAGCATGAAATTATCCATCTGGATGAAACGGCGATGAAAGATGCAGCCTATCTGATGGAGAAGATGCTGCGGGAGCAGCGTATCAGCGGGGAAGATCACAGAATTGTGAAGAAGGCATGTCTGGAAATGATTCTGGTGACGCTGCAGCGTGTCGAAAAGCAGGTGCGTGAACAGGGCATCTCGGAAATGCTGGATGAGAAACGCAGCCGGATCCAGAACGTGATTGATTACATGAACGATCATATACAGGAAAAAATTGAGACAAATAAGCTGGCTGAGATCAGCTGCTGGAGTGAGGGGCATTTCCGGGCGGTGTTTAAAGACGTGACAGGATTTTCTCCAGTGGAGTACCTGAACAGACTGCGGATCGTCACAGCGATCTCGTATATGCAGAAGAGCGGGGCATCTGTATCAGAAGCGGCTGACCGGGTGGGATTTCATGATCATGCTTATTTCAGCAGAGTGTTCAGCAATGTCGTCGGGTGTTCACCCCGCAGGTTCATCGTTGATTATTTACAGGAGTAAAGCATCTGCGAATTATCCAACTTTTACTGCAAATCCTATAACTTTCAAGGAAAACGGTATGGTAAATTAATCATAGAAATGTGAATAAAACACAGTGAAACAGCCCCTGACGCTTGCACGTGGAGCGACAGGCGGAGGACTTGAATCAGCAGAAAGGATGGTTTGGGATGAGCAAGACGATGAAAGCAGCCGTTTTTGAGGGGAACGGCGTATTCGGTGTCAAAAAGGTGCCGGTGCCGTCACCAGCGGCGAAAGAAGTGCTGGTAAAAATCGAGGCCGGAAGCATCTGCGGCAGTGATCTGCACGTACTGAGCGTGCCGCCCGGACAGTATGCGAAACCGGGAACGATTCTCGGACACGAGTTTCTCGGACATATCGAAGAACTCGGAGAAGGCATTACTACAGTGAAAAAAGGTGACCGGGTGATCATCGAGCCGATCGTTCCCTGTGGAATGTGTGATGCCTGCCGCCGCAACCTGACAAACATGTGTGAAAATCCGTCAATTCTCGGCCAGACAGTAGACGGCGGATTTGCAGAATACTGCGTGGCGCCGGAAGCATTTCTGCATCCTGTTTCAGAAGAGATCCCGGCAAAAATCGCAGCGCTCGCGGAGCCGGTTGCGTGCGTTATGCACGGCATGATGGAATTGAACCCGCAGCCGTATGAGCGGGTTGTTCTCTACGGCGCAGGTGCGATCGGACTGATTTTCTACAACATGCTGAAATCCTATGGAGTAAAACATCTGGTTCTCTGTGAGACGATGGAATCCCGGCGAGAAGATGCAAAACGCTGCGGCGTCGATTTCATTATTGACCCGATGACCGAGGATGTCGAAGCTGTTCTGAAAGAAAAATGGGGCGGCGGACCGGATGTCGGAATCGATGCAGTCGGCGCAGGCGCTGTCTTCGAGGCACTCGTCCCGCTGATGAACAAAGGCGGACGTATCCTGATTTTCGGACAGAACAACACCCAGACATCCACGGTCTATCCGTCTCAGATCAATACCAAACAGCTGACCGTGTTCGGAACCATGGCAGTCTATCACAGCATTCCGGCAGCCATCGAGATGATGAGCGGACTGGAAGAAGAACTTTCCAAAATCGTAACCCACGAACTGCCGCTGGACGATTTCGAAGAAGGAATCCGTCTGCTGCGCGAGAAGAAAGCGCTGAAGGTTGTGATTTATCCATAATGAATGAAAGGGTGAGTCAAACTGAAACGTCCCCAATGACTCATACGCAGGCAAAAGAAAGGAGCACTGTAAATGAGACCTTACAGACTGGGAATCGTCGGTGTGGGTGACATCAGCCACGCCTATATTGATAATCTGAAACTGTATCCGGACATCGTGACGCTGGCAGGCTGTGCGACACGGCACTATGAGAATGCAAAGAAGAAAGCGGAAGAATACGGGATTGAAAAGGCGTATGAGACGGCAGAGGAGATGATTAAGGATCCCGCGATCGATGTGATCCTGAATATCACAATCCCGGAATTCCATGCATTTTATAACAAAATGGCACTGGAGAACGGCAAGCATGTCTACTGTGAGAAACCGCTTGCCACGACATTTGCAGAAGGCAAAGAGCTGGTGGCGCTCGCAAAAGAGAAAAACCTTCTGCTCGGCTGTGCACCTGATACATTCCTTGGCAGCCGTGTCCAGAAGATGCGGGAACTGGTGGAAGCCGGAACGATCGGTGATATCACGGCGGCATCTGCATTTATTACCTGCCGCGGACATGAGACATTCAAGGAAGATCCGGATTTCTATTACAGAAAAGGCGCCGGTCCGGTCATGGATATCGGTCCATATTATTACCGCGCGCTGTCGGCACTTCTGGGTCCGGTAAAATACTGCATGGCGATGACGAAGAAAACCTGGCCGGAGCGCGAACTTCTGATCGGGCCGCGCAAAGGCCAGAAAATCCCTGTCGAAGTGGACACACACGCGACGGTCTTGCTGGAATACAAGTGCGGCGCAATTGCAACACTGATCTTAAGCTTTGATACAGTCGAGACGATGTTGCCGCGGCTGGAACTTTATGGAACAAAGGGAACGCTCAGCATGCCGGATCCGGATCCCTACGACGGGCCGAATCTGTTCGGCGGGGAGATTCTGATGCGTACCATGGAGAATACCCGCTGGTTTTCGCTGCCGCGCCCGGAAGAAGAGACATCCCGTCAGGCGATTGTGATCGAAAATGACAGGCCGTTTACCTCGACAACACACGCGTACAACTCCCGCGGAATCGGTCTGATTGATCTTTTGATGGCGCTTGAAGAAAACCGTCCGGTCAGAGCCGGCGGAGAGATGGCACTGCATGAACTCGAACTGATGGAGAAGATCTATGAATCCGCCAGAACCGGGTTCCGTCAGAATTTTGAGACAAGCTTTGAGATCCCGCCGGTACTCAGAGAAGGAGAACTGGTTCCGTAACAGACGGAATGCAGATACGGGAGAATTTACTGGCTGATTCATATGCAAAAACATCGGAAGTACAGAACATGACTTTCAGGCATGCTGTACGGACGATGTTTTTTGTGTTATAGTTAGAACCTGAATGAAAAAAGCAAGGATAAACGGTATGGCAGACTACAAAATCATAGCAGAAGACGGCCGCGCCAAGAGCGCGGAATTCAAGACCGTTCACGGTACGGTACAGACGCCGGTCTTTATGAATGTGGGAACAGTCGCAGCAATCAAAGGCGCGGTGTCCACAGAAGATCTGGAAGCGATTGGGACACAGGTGCAGCTCTCCAACACGTATCATTTGCATCTGCGGCCGGGAGACGAGATAGTAAAGCAGCTCGGCGGCCTTCACAAATTTATGTCCTGGGATAAACCGATTCTCACCGATTCCGGCGGATTCCAGGTGTTTTCTCTGGCAAAACTGCGCCAGATCAGGGAAGAAGGCGTCAGCTTTCGCTCGCACATAGACGGACATAAAATATTTATGGGGCCGGAAGAGAGCATGCAGATCCAGTCCAATCTGGGCTCAACCATCGCCATGGCATTTGACGAGTGCCCGTCCAGCAAAGCGGACCGGGAATACGTGCAGAAATCCGTGGACCGCACAACCCGCTGGCTTGTTCGCTGTAAGGACAAGATGGCAGAGCTCAACAGCCGGGAGGATACGGTAAACAAAGAACAGCTGCTGTTTGGGATCAATCAGGGTGCGATTTACCCGGATATCCGTATCGAACATGCACGTCAGATCCGTGAACTTGATCTGGACGGGTACGCAGTCGGCGGTCTTGCCGTCGGTGAAACACACGAAGAAATGTACGACATTCTCGATCATGTCGTGCCGGAGCTGCCGCGCGAAAAACCGGTTTACCTGATGGGCGTCGGCACACCCGCCAACATCATCGAGGCGGTCGCCAGAGGCGTTGACTTCTTTGACTGCGTATACCCGAGCCGCAACGGCCGCCACGGACACGTTTACACAAAGCACGGACATCTTAATCTGTTCAACGCGCAGTATGAAACAGACACCCGTCCGATCGAAGAAGGCTGCGGGTGCCCGGTGTGCAGACGGTACAGCCGCGCGTACATCCGCCACCTGCTGAAAGCAAAAGAAATGCTCGGCATGCGGTTCTGCGTCCTGCACAACCTGTACTTTTACAATCACCTCATGGAAGAAATCCGCGATGCGATCCGCGGCGGATATTTTGCAGACTTCCGGCGTGAGCGGCTCGAGGCGCTAAATAGAATGACACCATGACAATTCAGATACAATTGCGACAGTTCAGAACCCGCAGTTTCACAAGTGTTCGATCCCCGCAGTTTCACAAGAGTCTTGACCGAACCGTCCGAATTGTGTATGATGATAGCGATGCCGCAAACATGGGACCCGACTCCATGACAATGCACAGATAATTGCGGCAACTTGCAGCCGTACAGCGGGCTGCATATATTATAATAACAAGTTTAAAATGATGGAGGAAACAGGATATGATTTTAGCATCCGGCGGAAACGCAGGCGGCGGAATGGGAAGTATGGTCATCCTCATGGTGGCGCTTGTTGCCATTATGTATTTCATGATGATTCGTCCGCAGAGAAAAGAACAGAAAAAGATGGAAGCGATGCTCGCAGCGATGGAGGTCGGCGATTCTGTTGTGACAACCAGCGGTTTTTATGGCGTAATTCTTGACATCTCAGATGATGATGTAATTGTTGAGTTCGGCAACAACCGCAACTGCCGCATTCCGATGAAAAAGCAGGCGATCGCACAGGTTGAGAAGCCGGGTGACTTCACATCCGCAGCCGACGACAGCAAGGACAGCAAAAAATAACTGTCCGGTGAAAGCAAAAACAATTCCTGACCGGCAGCAAAAACTGCCGGCAGCAGGTATCATCTTTGAAATAGACAATCACAATATTAAGTACTTTCAACAAGAGAATCCGTCAGGGTTCTCTTGTTTTGTTATAAATGCCGAACACTGGTCAATCACTGCATTTCACATTGAAATCATCGCAAAAATGCAGTATTATGGTGGATAGCTTTAATTTCATAGTTGGATTACTATGCCTGTTTTCCGGCATCGATGAACGCAGTGGAGCAGTCCCCTGCCTCAGGCGCGCAGAGTGTCAGGCGGCGAGCGGGACTTGAATTATAAAAAGAAGGAGGACCACCCCATGAGAAGCGATGCAGTAACAAAAGGAATGCAGCAGGCACCGCACAGAAGTCTGTTCAATGCACTTGGTATGACAGAAGAGGAAATGAACCGGCCTCTGATCGGTATTGTCTGCTCCTACAATGAAATCGTTCCCGGCCATATGAATCTGGACAAGATCGCAAACGCCGTAAAAATGGGCGTTGCGGAAGCAGGCGGAACGCCGATTCAGTTCCCGGCGATTGCAGTTTGTGACGGCATTGCGATGGGACACACCGGAATGAAATATTCTCTGGTGACACGCGACCTGATCTGTGATTCCACCGAGTGTATGGCACTTGCGCACCAGTTTGACGCGCTCGTCATGATCCCGAACTGCGACAAGGTTGTTCCGGGCATGCTGATGGCAGCGGCGCGCATCAACGTGCCGACCATTTTCGTGAGCGGCGGCCCGATGCTCGCCGGCCATGTCAACGGCAGAAAGCGCAGCCTTTCCTCTATGTTCGAGGCTGTCGGTTCCTACACGGCCGGCACTATGACAGAAGAGGACGTACGTAATTTTGAGGAGAATGTCTGTCCGACCTGCGGTTCCTGCTCCGGCATGTACACGGCAAACAGCATGAACTGTCTGACAGAAGTACTCGGCATGGGCCTCTCAGGAAACGGTACGATCCCGGCCGTATATTCAGCCCGGATCCGTCTCGCAAAGCATGCGGGCATGAAGATCATGGAGCTTCTGGAAAAAAACATCCGCCCGTCAGACATCATGACAAAAGAAGCATTCATCAATGCGCTGACCGTCGATATGGCACTCGGATGCTCCACAAACACCATGCTGCATCTGCCGGCGATCGCACATGAGGCGGGCTTTGATTTCGAAGTCTCCATGGCAAATGAACTGAGTGAAAAAACACCGAACCTCTGCCATCTGGCACCGGCCGGTGACCATTATATGGAAGAATTAAACGAAGCGGGCGGCATTTACGCCGTCATGAATGAGCTGGCGTCTTTGGATCTGCTCAATCTCGACTGCTTGACCGTCACAGGAAAGACCGTCGGCGAAAACATCAAAGGCTGTGTCAACCGCGATCCGGAAATCATCCGCCACGTTGACAATCCGTACATGCGTACCGGCGGCATCGCAGTACTTTCCGGAAATCTCGCGCCGGATACCTGCGTCGTCAAGCGCTCCGCGGTTGTTCCGGAGATGATGACCCACGAGGGACCGGCACGCGTATTTGACTGCGAAGAAGACGCAATCGCTGCAATCAAGGGCGGAAAAATCGTAGCCGGCGACGTCGTCGTCATCCGCTACGAGGGACCGAAAGGCGGCCCGGGCATGCGGGAAATGCTTAATCCGACCTCTGCAATCGCGGGCATGGGACTGGGAAGCAGCGTCGCGCTGATCACAGACGGCAGATTTTCCGGCGCGTCCCGCGGCGCATCCATCGGACACGTAAGTCCGGAGGCGGCAGTCGGCGGCCCGATCGCACTGGTTGAAGAAGGCGACATCATCCGCATCGATATCCCGAATTACTCCCTGGAGCTTCTGGTCAGCGACGAAGAGCTGGCGAAGCGCAGAGAAAAATGGCAGCCCAAAGAGCCGAAGGTAACAAGCGGATATCTTAAACGCTATGCAAAAATGGTAACAAGCGCTAATCGCGGAGCAATTTTGGTAACAGATTAATGAAAGAAGGAAAACACAATGCAGCTGAATGGTTCGGAAATCATTATTGAATGTCTGAAAGAGCAGGGTGTCGACACCGTTTTCGGATATCCGGGCGGTGCAATCCTCAATCTTTACGATGAACTTTACAAACATCCGGAAATCCGTCACGTGCTGACTTCTCACGAGCAGGGCGCGTCCCACGCGGCAGACGGATATGCGCGAGCAACCGGTAAGGTCGGCGTCTGTTTCGCGACGAGCGGCCCCGGTGCCACAAATCTGATCACCGGTATTGCAACAGCGTACATGGATTCTGTTCCGCTTGTCGCAATCACGGCGAATGTCGGAAAATCCCTTCTCGGCAAGGACAGCTTCCAGGAGGTCGATATCACTGGCGTAAGCATGCCGGTCACAAAGTACAGCATGATCGTCAAGGATATCAGTAAACTTGCCGACGCGATCCGCCGCGCATTCCGCATTGCAAAGAGCGGAAGACCGGGTCCGGTGCTGGTTGACGTCACAAAGGATGTAACCGGTGCAAAATGCAATTTCAAGCCGGCGGTTCCGGAGGTTTACGATCCGGCTGCGCTTCCTGTTTCGGAAAGTGAGTTAAAGACAGCCGTTGAGATGATAAACAAGGCCAAAAAGCCGATGATTTTCATTGGCGGCGGCACAGTAACCGCAGGTGCATACGAGCAGGTGCGCGAACTGGCGCATAAAATTGAAGCACCGGTCTGCGACAGCCTGATGGCACAGGGTGTTTTCAAACAGGATGACGAGCTGTACCTCGGCATGCTCGGCATGCACGGCACAAAGGCGTCTAATCTGCTGACCTATAAATGTGACCTGCTGATCGTTCTCGGCGCGCGCTTTTCCGACCGCTGCGTCGGCAGTCCGAAGAACTTCGCAAAGCAGGCAAAGATTTTGCAGATCGACATTGATCCGGCAGAAATCAATAAAAACGTCGTCGTTAACGCCTGTGTTGCCGGCGATGTAAAGGAAGTACTGAAGAAGATCCTTCCTGAGCTGCATGAAAAACACAATGAAGACTGGATGGCGGAAGTGGAGGCAAACAAACAGCTTGCTTCCGGTGAAATCGATGCGTCCCGCATGAACGGACCGTACATCATCGACCAGATCTGCAAAGTCACAAATGGAAATGCGCTGATCTGCACGGATGTCGGCCAGCATCAGATGTGGTCCGCGCAGCATTATTGCTACACGGAGCCGCGCACATTCCTGACCTCCGGCGGACTTGGAACCATGGGATACGGCCTCGGCGCATCCATCGGTGCAAAGATCGGACGCCCGGATAAACAGGTTATCAACGTAACCGGCGACGGCTGCTTCCGCATGAATATGAATGAAATCATCACGGCAGTCCGCAATGAGCTTCCGGTCATCGACATCGTTGTCAACAACCATGTCCTCGGCATGGTGCGCCAGTGGCAGGAGCTCTTCTACGAAAAGCATTATTCCGCGACCATTCTCAATGACCAGCTTGACGTCGTTAAGGTGGCGGAGGCCATGGGCGCAAACGGCTACCGCGTTACTGATCCGAAGGAATTCCCGGCAGTCCTGCAGCAGGCGATCGACAGCAAAAAGACCTGTGTCATTGACTGTGTCATTGATTCCGACGAAAAGGTATTCCCGATGATTCCGGCCGGCAAAGCCAACAATGATGTGTTTGACGAAAATGATCTGAAGGCGATGCAGCAGAAGTAAAGATTCAGTATACAAAAGCGACTGGCGGCAGGACACAAATCCTGCCGGAAGCAGCACCAGGTTCCGCAGGGGCGGGATGTAAAAGAAAGAGGTAAAACAATGGACAGAGTATATAATTTCTCGGCAGGTCCGGCAGTTCTTCCGGAGGAGGTTCTCCGCGAGGCACAGGATGAGATGATGAATTACCGCGGTTGCGGTATGTCGGTTATGGAGATGAGCCACCGCTCCAAAATGTTCGATGAGATCATTGACGAGGCAGAGGCTGATTTAAGAACTCTGCTGCAGATCCCGGATGACTATGCGGTTATGTTTCTGCAGGGCGGCGCAACGCTTCAGTTCGCGCAGATCCCGATGAACCTGATGAAAAACCGTGTCGCGGACTACATCGTGACCGGAACCTGGGCAAAGAAAGCATGGCAGGAGGCTGCGATTTACGGCAAAGCCAACAAGATTGCTTCATCCGAGGACAAAATGTTCTCCTACATTCCGGACTGCAGCGATCTGCCGGTCAGCCCGGATGCGGACTACGTTTACATTTGTGAGAATAACACCATTTACGGAACAAAATACCACCAGCTTCCGAACACAAAAGGAAAGCTTCTGGTATCGGACGTTTCTTCCTGCTTCCTGTCCGAGCCGATCGATGTGACGAAGTACGGCATCGTCTACGGCGGCGTGCAGAAAAACATCGGACCGGCCGGTCTGGTTGTCAGTATTGTCCGTAAGGATCTGATCACGGACGATGTGCTCGAAGGAACCCCGACCATCATGAAGTTCAAGACACAGGCGGAAAACCGTTCGATGTACAACACGCCAAACTGCTACGCGATCTATATCTGCGGCAAGGTGTTTAAATGGCTGCTCAAGACAGGCGGTCTGGAAAAGAGAAAAGAGCTGAATGAAAAGAAAGCCGCGATCCTCTATGATTACCTTGACAGCAGCAAATTGTTCCGCGGCACTGTCGAGAAAAAAGACCGCTCCCTGATGAATGTGCCGTTTGTCACAGGCGATAAGGATCTCGATGCCAAATTTGTCAAAGAGGCGACCGAAGCAGGTTTTGTCAACCTGAAAGGCCACCGCAGCGTCGGCGGCATGCGCGCAAGCATCTATAATGCGATGCCGATCGAGGGTGTAGAAAAACTGACTGCCTTTATGAAGCAGTTTGAAGAGGTGAATGCATAATGTTTTACTATAACTGCCTTAATCCGATTTCCAGAGTCGGGCTTGAGTTTTTTGACGGAAACTATATCATGACGGACAACATGAAGGGCGCGGATGCGCTGCTTGTCCGCAGTGCAAAAATGCAGCCGGAAGATCTCCATGAGAAGCTGATCGCCATCGCACGTGCAGGCGCCGGCGTCAACAACATTCCGGTGGAGGAATGCGCCAAAAAGGGCATCGTCGTCTTTAACACCCCGGGTGCAAATGCAAACGGCGTAAAAGAGCTGGTCATCGCAGGCATGTTTCTCGCATCCCGTGACATTCTCGGCGGAGCCGAGTGGGTACGTGCGCACCGCGGCGTCGAAGATGTGGCAAAGCTTGCCGAAAAGCAGAAAAAGCAGTTTGCCGGTCATGAGATCGCAGGCAAAAAACTCGGCATTATCGGTCTGGGCGCCATCGGACAGATGGTAGCCAATGCGGCCGTCCACCTCGGCATGGACGTCTACGGATACGATCCGTATATTTCAGTCGATGCGGCGTGGAATCTGTCCGCGTCCGTACACCATGTCAAAGAAATCGATCATCTGTACCGCGACTGTGACTACATCACAATCCACGTGCCGCTGCTTGAGAGCACGCGCGGCATGATCGACCGCCACGCCATCAGCATCATGAAAGAGGGCGTCATTGTGCTCAATTTTGCCCGGGATGTCCTGATTGATGAGATCGCACTGGTCGAGGCTCTGCGCGCCGGCAAGATCGCCCGCTATGTCTCTGACTTCGCAAATCCGACCACGGCGGGACTTCCGAACGCGCTGGTACTGCCGCATCTGGGCGCGTCCACACAGGAGTCCGAGGATAACTGCGCCGTTGCAGCAGTCAAAGAGCTGCGCGATTTCCTGGAAAACGGAAACATCCGTAATTCGGTAAACTATCCGAACTGCGACATGGGACGCTGCGAATCAGTCAGCCGCGTAACGGTATGTCATCTCAACAGCCCGGGTATGATTACCCAGTTTACAAAAATCATCAGTGACGCCGGCATTAACATCAGCGACATGACAAACAAAAGTAAAGGCGAATACGCCTACACCATGCTGGATCTCGGCACCCCGGCGACAGAAGAACTGCTTAAGACCCTCGAGGAGAGTCCGGCGGTTCTGCGTGCCCGTATTGTAAAATAAAATATTGTTGGATTCTTCTCATTGAAATAGTTGTTCCCTGCGAGGCAGTATTTCCGGGTAGCTTATTATTTCAGCTGAGAGAATCTGCGCATGCCGGCCGAATCAACTGCCGGCATTTGCGCTGTTTTGTGCTCTGTATAATATATGGACAATTTCACATTCCACCGCTGATACGCTTGCGCTCGCTCGCCCTGGCAGCGGTACTACTGAGCTACTAAGCTCGTAAACTCGCTAAGGGCTCAGTATGCGTCGCACGTAGGCAATCAGAGATTGCCAGTGCTCTCGTGATAAGCTTCGCAGGCTCAGCAAGTACCGGCCGGTCTCGAACGGTCAGCTCATGGATATGTGAAATCGTCTGCCAGTATGGAGACGAGAAACGAAAGGAGCGAAACCATGGCAACAATAAGACCGTTCAAGGCCCTGAGACCCACGAAGGAAACCGCAGCGCGTGTGGCCGCACTTCCTTATGATGTATACAATACGGAAGAAGCCCGTGAAGTTGTCAAAGGGGAGCCGATGTCTTTCCTCGGGATTGACCGCGCGGAGACAGCGTTTCCGGCGGGGCAGGATCTTTACGCGCCGGAGGTTTACGCCAAGGCAAACGAGATGCTGCAGAAGGCAGAGGCTGACGGCGTCATGAAGCAGGATGAAAAAGCCTGTTATTATCTGTATGAGCTGACAATGGACGGCCGCGTACAGACAGGGCTGGTTGCCTGTTCTTCTGTAGACGATTATCTCAGCGGCGTGATCCGCAAGCACGAAAATACACTTGAGGCAAAGGAGCAGGACCGCATTCGCCACGTCGACACCTGCAGCGCACAGACCGGGCCGATTTTCCTGGCGTACCGCGCACAGGATGCGATCCGTGAGATTGTGCAGAAGATCCGCACGGAGCAGCCGGCGGAGCAGGATTTCACCTCTGACGACGGCATCCGGCACCGCATCTGGGTGATTGATGATGATGCACAGATTGCAGCAATTTCCGGGGCATTTGCAGGCGTGGACTGCACATATATCGCAGACGGACACCACCGCGCAGCTTCTGCGGTCAAGGTTTCCCTGATGCGCAGGAAAGAGCATCCTGATTACACAGGCAAGGAGGAATTTAATTACTTCCTGTCCGTGCTGTTTCCGGACGAAGAGTTGAAAATACTGGATTATAACCGTGTTCTGAAGGACCTCGCAGGGCTGTCACAGAATGATCTGCTGGAGAAACTCTGTGAAAAATGCTATCTGGAAATGGCACCGTCGGCGCCGTATCATCCGGAGTACAAGGGAGAAATGGGATTTCTGATGGACGGACAGTGGGATCGTCTCGCGGTGGGGCCGGAATTCACCAAAGAAGATCCGGTCGGCGCACTCGACGTTTCCTTCCTGCAGCGCGAGATCCTTACACCGGTCTGGAAGATCGACGACCCGCGCACAGACAGCCGCATCGACTTCGTCGGCGGTATCCGGGGACTCGAAGAGCTCGAGCGCCGCTGCGAGAACGGCTGGGCTGCAGCATTTGCCATGTATCCGACATCCATCGAAGAGCTGCTGGAAGTCGCTGACGCCGGGCTTTTGATGCCGCCGAAATCCACCTGGTTTGAGCCAAAGCTGCGGAGCGGACTGTTTATTCATAAGATTGAGCGGTAAGACAGACTATCTGAAAAGGTAAAAACCACGATCTGTCGGTTGACAGAAATGAAGACGGGAAGGCGCGGGAATATCATGTTTCCGCAGTAGATATTATTTGATAATGAGTAACAGGCTAAAAAATGTAACTGTAAAATATAAAATATTCTGGCTGATTTACTGGGGCGCCACGATTGCCTTTCTGGTGATCCGGCGGGAGGACGTGCTGCGTCCGCTGGAAGAGGGCGAGTCCTTTGGCCCGCTGACACTTGGGATTTTATTTGCGGCAATTGCCGCTGCCGCGCTGATCAGCCATCTGGTGTTGTACGGCCGCAGGGATCTGGATTTCAAAGGGCGGGAGATGCCCGGAACATTCAAATGGTATCATTTGATTTTTCTGATTTTAAACTGCGTGCTCTGTGTTTTCCTGATGGAGTGGGTTAACAATCCAGATCTGAAGGAAATGCAGATCCGCTATATGCTGCTCAATCTGGCAGGCTGCTTTATCATCTCCATGATCTGGCTCTTCTGGCTGAATTCCTGGCGCCGGTCGATCATAGCGGTGCTCTGCCTGTACGGGACGATGGTCGTAATCTTTTACGCCGTCAATACACTGCGCGGCGAGCCCTTCCAGTTTATCGACGTCTTCAGCCTCGGAACGGCCATGGACGTCGCGGGAAATTTTACATTCATCATGTCGCGACAGCTGGTCGCGGCGATTGTTATCGTGCTCTGCGTAATGGGCATGTATCTGCAGCTTCCGGACGCGCGGATTGCAAGGAAAAAGCTTTCCCGCATTCTCATGCGCGGCGGCATCTGCGGATTCATGGTCGCCATGTATTTCTTCTACCTGAATGTCAACTGGAATGGAAAGATGGGAATTCTCACCGATCTTTTTGCGCCGACGAAAACCTATAAGAAATACGGCACGACCGTCGGATTTTTCTGCGTTGCAAAATACATGCGTCTGACGCCGCCCGACGGATATTCCATAGACGGCGTAAAAGAAATCGCATCTGACGCAGAAGAAGAGACAGAACCAAATACAACCACAGACGTCAAACCCGTCAATGTGATCGCGATCATGAACGAATCCTGGGCGGATTACCGCAAGGTCGGCGACCTTAAGACGAACGAAGAAGTCATGCCGTACTATGACGCGATGTCTGAGAATACAATTAAAGGCAACACACTCGTCTGTATCCGCGGCGGCGGAACGGCAAAATCCGAATACGAATTCCTGACAGGAAACTCCGTTAAGCGGTTCCCGGGCATGGTGCCGTACGTCAGCTATTTCCTGCACGACCAGTATTCCATCGTCACAACCCTCAAATCGCAGGGATATCAGGCCATCGCCATGCATCCCTACAAGGCGACAAACTGGAAC
Source organism: uncultured Eubacterium sp. (assembly GCA_964601425.1). GTDB lineage: Bacteria > Bacillota > Clostridia > Lachnospirales > Lachnospiraceae > CADBRN01. The sequence goes on from CAZRNI010000015.1 coordinate 19,413, forward strand.
CGGCCGACGGCGTACCGGCTGCTC
>CAZRNI010000016.1:0-13531 GCA_964601425.1 uncultured Eubacterium sp.
CTCAACGGTTATATAGATTACGAAATGCAGAACCGTAAGCGAGTGGAGAAACAGGACCGGCAAAAAGCTTGATCAGAAGATCTACTTCACTCATTCTGCATTTGTAGGCGGTGCAAAGTACACCACACTCAAAGAGCTCATGCAGAAGAAGCCGACCAAGGCAGTTGAACTTGCAGTTAAGGGCATGCTTCCAAAAGGACCTCTCGGCAGACAGATGCTGAAGAAGCTTCATGTATACGCAGGTGCAGAGCATCCGCATGCAGCGCAGCAGCCGGAAGCACTGACATTTTGATAGGGAGGTAAATGAAAGTGGCTAATGCATCTTATTACGGAACAGGAAGAAGAAAAAAATCCGTCGCACGCGTTTATCTGACACCTGGCACAGGTAAGATCGTGATCAACAAGCGCGACATTGATGATTACTTTGGACTCGAGACACTGAAGACCATCGTCCGTCAGCCGCTCGTACTGACAGAGACAACCGACAAGTTTGATGTAAAAGTCAACGTAGTCGGCGGCGGCTTCACAGGACAGGCAGGCGCGATCCGTCACGGAATCAGCCGTGCGCTTCTCGAGGCAGACGCAGAGTACAGACCGGCCCTCAAGGCAGCCGGATACCTCACACGTGATCCGCGTATGAAAGAGCGTAAGAAATACGGTCTCAAAGGCGCACGTAGAGCTCCGCAGTTCTCCAAGCGTTAATTATAATTACCAAAAAGATAATCGAGACCAAGAGAGATTCGAAAACCCTGGAAATTCAATATTTCCGGGGTTTTTTCATGCCCAAAATCTTTGATCGCATTCAAGATGTGTAAAAAGACGGCATACCTCTTGATTTTCTTTCGCGCGTGGAATATAATAAAAAAGTTAGTTAGGAATTACTAACCAACACCCGCTGTTATAACACGTTATACAGACTTTCCAGGAAAAAGAGGTGCCGGCAAGGCTTCATCTTGATTTCGGTGAAAGAGACAATGACTGGAAGTATTCCAGGAAGACGATTCCAGTCTATATGCCGGAGGCAGAGCTTGTAATCCGTCCCGGATTTCAGCATTGCGGCTATATGACAGCTCGTCCGAAAGAGTATTCCGAAGAAGCGGCAGTTTACCGTGGACAGCTACAGACAATTTTTCCTGGATGCCGGGTATCCTGACGTGAAGGTCTCCCTGGCAGACGGACGTATTCCCTGTGCAGTCGCATTGATGAGAAAGGCGGAGAAAGCATGAGTCAGTATGCACCTGAAAAGCTGGCGGAAAGGCGTTTTTTGACAGCCAACGGTTAGGAGGGATCTAACCAATTGACCGAGATATAAACTTATGATCTATCAAAAAAATGAGGTGTTTTATGAAAGAAAAGAAAAAAGTGATCTGGCGGTGCTGCTTAGCTATGCAGGCAGCTATAAAGGCCTGACTTTTCTGGGGCTTGGACTCTCGGCGGTTTCCATGGTGCTTGGAATGCTCCCTTACATCTGCATCTTTTTGGTTGCACGGGATCTGATCGCTGTCGCACCGAACTGGACAGAAGCTGCGGGAATCGCGAAATACGGCTGGATGGCCTTTGTCTTTCTGGTTCCGGTGGCACTTCTTCTGGCACCGGCGGCACTGTCTTCCGGCAGCTTTGCCGGGTTCGTTACCAATTTTGCTTTCTATGCGGTGTTCTCTGCAATCATTTCCACCGCCCTGGCAAAGATCATGTTTGCCGCCAGCGGTATGATGCTGGCCAGTACGGCTCTGGGAAGAATCGACGAGGTCATGCGTGCGCCTGTACTCGAGATCACAGATCATCCCCAGGTACCGAAAGACAACCATGTGGAATTTAAGGATGTCAGCTTCACTTACGCCGGAGCGGAGATTCCTGCCCTTGATCATGTGTCGTTTACAGTGGAACCCGGACAGACAGTGGCTTTGGTCGGACCCTCCGGCGGAGGTAAAACAACGGCAGCCAGTCTTATTCCCCGTTTCTGGGATGTCAGTTCCGGAAGTGTTCTTGTGGGTGGTGTTGATGTCAGAGATGCCGATCCTCATGCGTTGATGGACCAGGTGGCATTTGTCTTCCAGAATAACCGGCTGTTTAAGACCAGTATTCTGGAGAACGTCAGAGCCTCCCGTCCGGAAGCGACCCGTGAGGAGGTACAGGCAGCCCTCTCTGCAGCACAGTGTGATGATATTCTGGAAAAACTGCCGGACGGCATGGATACGATTATCGGAACGGAAGGTACTTACCTTTCCGGCGGTGAGCAGCAGCGTGTGGCATTGGCAAGAGCGATCCTGAAGGACGCACCCATCGTTGTACTGGATGAGGCAACCGCCTTTGCCGATCCTGAAAATGAGGCCATGATCCAGAAGGCCTTTGCGACTCTGACAAAGGGCCGCACGGTCATCATGATTGCGCATCGTCTGTCTACCGTCGTTGGTGCGGATGAGATCATTGTACTGGATGACGGGAAAGTTGCTGAGAAAGGCACCCATACAGAGTTGGCAAAGGCAGGCGGCCTGTATGCCCGGATGTGGACGGAATACAATCAGGCGGTCAAATGGCGGATCGCGAAGACCGATCCTGCAGAACCTGTGTCTGAGCGAAAGGAGGTGCAGTAATGTTCGGAAAAGAATTTCAGCGTAAATACGCCCTTACCGATCAGGGAGTAAAGAATACAAAACAGGGAACCCTCTTCACGGTGATTGTGAACCTGGTGGTCATGGGGGGAATGGGTATTCTGTATCTCCTGATGACGAAGTTCATGGATACATTAACCACCGGAGCGCCGCTTCCGAATACGCTTGTTTTCATTCTTCTGGTGCTTGCCTTCGTGATCCTTTCCCTGATCACGCATATGCAGCAGTACCGTACAACTTATGGCCTGGTATACAGTGAAGTAAAGGCGGTTCGGATCAGTATTGCCGAACGATTAAGAAAGCTGCCGCTTGGCTATTTCGGAAAACGGGATCTTGCGGATCTTACCGAAACCATCATGGGGGATGTGAACCGCCTGGAGCATGTTTGGTCCCATTGTCTGGGATATCTTTATGGCTCGTATATTTCCACAGCGATCATTGCTGTCGGACTCTTTATTTATAACTGGAAGCTGGCAATCGCCTGCCTGTGGGGTGTTCCGGTCGCTTTTGCTCTTCTTTTCGGAAGCCGCAGGCTGGCAAAGAAGAATTCAGAGATCACAAAAGCAGCAGGCATCCAGGTGTCTGACGGCATTCAGGAAACACTGGAAAACATCCGCGAGATCCGGGCTACGAATCAGGAAGAACGCTTCCTGGATGAACTGAATGAGAAGATCGATCATCATGAGAAAACCATGGTCAGGGGCGAATTGTCCACCGGCATTTTTGTCAATGCGGCCAGTGTGATCATGCGCCTCGGGGTGGCGACGACCATCCTGACCGGGACGAGTCTGATCCTTTCCGGGCAGATCGATTTCATGCTGCTGTTTATGTTCCTGCTGGTCATTACCCGTGTTTATGCGCCATTTGACCAGGCTCTGGCACTGATCGCCGAGATGTTCATGTCCCAGATCTCTGCCAGCCGTCTGATGGAAATCTATGATACCAGGACAGCTGAAGGAACTGACAGTTTTGCTCCGGACGGGCATGATATTGTCTTTGAGAATGTGCGCTTCGCCTACAAGGTGAATTCCGGCAAAGCCGGAAGACACCCGAAGGGTGTGCCTTGTGCTGAAGGCGGCCTGGGCCACGATGATGAGCAGGTCCTTCGCGGCGTAAGCTTCACGGCCAAAGAAGGCGAGGTAACCGCTCTGGTCGGCCCTTCTGGTTCCGGTAAAAGCACTTGTGCCAGACTGGCTGCAAGACTTTGGGATATCGACAGCGGCACCATCCGGGTCGGCGGCATAAACATAGCAGAGATCGATCCGGAAACGCTGCTGACCGATTACTCCATGGTGTTTCAGGATGTAGTGCTCTTCGATGATACAGTGATGGAAAATATACGCCTTGGCAAACACGGCGCATCGGACGAAGAGGTTCTGGCTGCCGCAAAAGCTGCGAACTGTGACGAATTCGTAGAAAAACTTCCGCAGGGCTATGCTACTTCTATCGGGGAAAACGGAGCAAAGCTTTCCGGAGGAGAACGCCAGCGGATCTCTATTGCCCGTGCATTATTAAAGAATGCTCCGATCGTGCTTCTGGATGAGGCGACAGCTTCCCTGGACGTGGAGAACGAGACAAAGGTGCAGGGTGCGCTGTCGCGGCTGCTCTCAGGTAAAACGGTTTTGGTCATCGCCCACCGCATGCGTACTGTGGAAGCGGCAGATAAGATCGTTGTTCTGACCGATGGCAAGGTGGCCGAAGAAGGAAGTCCTTCCGAACTCTTTGCAAAGGAGAACAGCCTTTTCAGACGCATGGCGCAGCTGCAAAGTGTCAGCGCCGGCTGGAGCATCTGATCCTGTGAAAAGAACGACTCTAAAACATTAAACGACAACAGACACAATATCATTTTTGAAAAGCGTTTCTTCGGAAGCGCTTTTTTTTTTCAGAAAAATATTGTAAGCTTCCCGGCCGGATGCAGCTGCATTGTCCAGACCCGGTTGAGCCTGAACGAAGTATTTGCTATAGTGTAGAGAAGAAGGAAAACATGGCATTAAAACAAAACATGGCATTCTGCCAGAAAGGGGGATTTTACTACATGCTGCACAGACTGAAACCATACTGGCAGGCGCTTCTGGACATCTTTAAATATCAGGTCGTAACCAAGCGTATCAAACTTGAACACATTATAAAATAAAGGAGAATCATAATGAACGGCACAATGAAAGCAGCAGTTTATGAAGGGGAAGGCATTCTGACTGTTAAGGAAGTCAGCATTCCGCAGATTAAGCGCGATACGGATGTTCTGATCCGCGTGGATGCGGCCAGCATCTGCGGCAGTGATCTGCACGGTCTCACGATTCCGCCGGGGGTGGTCCACACGCCGAATATTATCTACGGACACGAATTCTGCGGCACGGTTGTTGAGAAAGGATCCGCAGTCGAGCAGTTTGCCGAGGGAGATTTCGTGACCGTCAATCCGCGTGTCCGCTGCGGCCACTGCTATGAGTGCACCCATAACCGCGGGGATCTCTGCTCGGAGACCTATCATTACGGCGAGACCGGAGACGGCGGATTTGCCGAATATGCCCTGGTGGATGCTGGACAGATGTACCATGTGCCGGAAGGTGTTGCGCCGGATCTCGCGGCCCAGACAGAGCCGCTTGCCTGTGTGATGAGCGCCATTAATATGGCGAAGCCGACGCCGGTCGATTATGTGCTGCTGTATGGTGCGGGCCCGATTGGTCTGACTTTCCTGCGTGTGTTGAAGACATTCGGCGTTAAAAATCTGATCATGACAGCAAAAGGCGCTGCCCGTGTGGCAGAAGCAAAGGCCTGCGGCGCAGACATTGTCGTAGATGTCGAGAAGGAAACAGTAGAAGAGGTCATGAAGCAGCACTGGCCTTTCATGGCGGACCTGGTGATTGATGCGGTCGGCCGTGCGGATGTGCTGACAGAGGGAATCAAATTCCTGAACAGCCGCGGCAGAATGGTTCTGTTCGGCTATGACCGGCATGCCGTTTCGGCAGTTCCGCCTTCACTGATCGTCGGCAAAGAGCTGTCACTGTTCGGAGCACTCGGAAAGGATTTCCCGGGTGCGCTGGAACTGCTGCAGAATCCGGAACTTGATCTGGGACGCTTTATCACACATCGGCTGCCGCTGGATGAAGTGCTTACCGGCATTTCGCTGCTGCGGAACAAAGAGGCCTGCCGTGTGATTTTGTACCCGGGAAAATAAATATGATAGGATATCAGACAGAATTCATTTCACGAAAGGAGCAGTACAATGGAAGGAATCGAAAGAGTATGTCAGTTTCTCGATGAAGCACAGACCTATTATCTTGCAACTGTCGATGGAGACCAGCCGCGCGTCAGACCGTTTGGCACAGCACTTCTTTATGACGGGAAGCTTTATATCCAGACCGGTAAAGTGAAAGACGTCTCCAAGCAGCTTGCAGCCAATCCGAAAGCGGAAGTGTGCGCATTCAAAGGCGGAAAGTGGCTTCGCATCGCCGGCGAGCTGATCAATGATGACAACCATGACGTAAAGGTTGCCATGCTTGAGAAAATGCCGAGCCTGAAGGCAATGTACAGCGCTGATGATGACAACATGCAGATGCTTTATTTCCGAAATGCCACAGCAACGTTCAGCTCTTTCACGGAGGCGCCGGAAACAGTAAAATTCTGATACCTGCATGCTGATTTCAAGAAGCTGTATGAAGAAAGGGATGTGATCTATGGGTAAAATTATATTGATCAACGGCAGCCCCAATGAACATGGCTGCACGTACACCGCGCTGAAGGAACTGGAAACCACACTGCAGAAGGAAGGGATGGAGACCGAACAGATCTGGCTTGGGAAAGGTCCGGTACAGGGCTGCACGGCCTGCACGAGCTGTATGAATACAGGTAAGTGTGTTTATGATGACCTGGTAAATGATCTTACGGCACGTCTGGATACAATCGACGGGATCGTGGTCGGGTCACCGGTATATTACGGAACGCCGTCCGGCTCGCTGATTGCTTTTCTGGACCGGTTCTGTTTTGTTAATGAGTATCGCCTGTATCGGAAGCTTGTGGCATCTGTTCTGTCATGCAGACGCGGTGGCGCGACAAGTGCATTTATGGCATTAAACCAGAAGTTTCTGAACTGTTCCATGACTGTTGTCGGATCGGAATACTGGAATCAGGTGCACGGAATGAATCCGGAGGAAGTTTTGCAGGATGAGGAGGGGCTGCAGACTATGCGGGTTTTGGGACAGAATATTGCATGGCTGCAGAAGAGTATCGAGGCCGGAAGGAAAGCCGGTATTTCTGCACCCGTCTATGAAGAGCGGATCCACACGAATTTCATCCGATAAAACGGGCCTTGGAACAGACGATCTACATGATATGGTACCTGAAAAGATAGCAAACACAAATAATTGCACAAACGAAATACAAGGTTAACAAATTTGTAAAAAGTACTGGTAATATCGTCTGAAATGTGTTATACTCCTATCGTTGCGTAATCTGGCTTATTGTAAAGTCAGAAATAAACAGAAAGATATGACTGCCAGACTGACGAAAGATCTGACAGCAGGAAATGAGCAGACACATGATAAAGCGTATCTCCATCACAATACTGACACTGGTACTGATGCTAAGCATGTCGGTTCCGGTATTTGCTCTGAATAAGGATAAGGCAGTTGCAGTATTGGATGCACAGAAAAAAGACGGTACGCCGGTTGATATTACGGAAGTGGACACCTGGTTTCAGGGCCGGATCCCGGCAACCGAGAAGCGTACACTGAAAAAAGGTACTTCTTATACAACAGTCGGAACCGGCGGATGTTCCTATTTTGCAGCGGCATACATGCTGCTTAAAATGGGCGAGCTGGACCTCCTCGGCGGAGAGTCCCCTGTAACGGTTCTGGATAAAATGGAATCAATTGACGGCTATCTGTCATTTGGCAAGATGGACTTCCAGCGGATTCGTGAGGCGTATCCAAATGTCACATGCTGTGAATATAAGACGCCTCTGACCGGAGCAATTTCGGACCGGATTGCACAGATCAAAGAAAAGACAGACAACGGATATTTTGTAATTGCAACTGTAGTTGGCGGTGTGACAGACGGTCACTATATCTTCATTGACAGCGTCACAGAAGATGGCAATATGATCATCGGGGACAGTGCATTTGCCGGAACAAAATGGTCCGATACCTTTGGAGCGGCAGGCTCTACCATTACAGATATTTCAGTATTCCGCAGCAGCAGGGTGAATTCTTACGATTGCCCGTCAATCTACGAATACAAAGAATATGCTGAATCCGGTAAAGATTTTTCACTGAAGGCAGTTACAGTTTAAGACATCAAAAGCAGGGCGCAGCCGGAACGGCTGCGCCTTTTTCAACGCATACATCGCAGAGCCGCGCAGAGGAAGAGACGCAGGGGAGATTTTGCGGAGGTTGTCGCCAAAGCGATTAAAGTTGTAAGCAGATACGGAACATGTTATACTATTATGATGTGTTTTGAACGCAGTGGAGCAGTTCCCCGCCTGAGGGGCGGGACTTGATATATTACTGACAAAAGAGAGATTTAAATATGCAGATTATCGTGATAGGCTGTGGAAAAGTCGGAATCAAGCTGGTTTCACAGCTGACCAGAGAAGATAACAACATTACCGTAATAGATACAAATGAAGAGCAGGTGGAACTTGTTTCAAGTACCTATGATGTCATGGGTATTGTGGGAAACGGCACCAGCTTTAAAGTCCTGTCTGAGGCCGACATCGAGCACGCAGATATGCTGATTGCAGTGACAAACAGCGATGAAGTGAACCTTCTTTGCTGCGTCATCGCAAAGCGGACAAAATGTCTGACAGTCGCGCGCGTGCGTAATCCGATTTATTCGAGGGAACGCGATTTCTTCCGCAGAGAACTTGGCCTTTCCATGGTCATCAATCCGGAGTTCGAGGCTGCACTGGAAGTCGGACGTCTGTTCCGCTATCCGTTTGCCATAGAGGTGGACCGGTTTGCCAAGGGACGCGCGGATCTCCTGCGGTTCCGTGTACCGGCTGATTCGGCACTGACCGGCAAGGCACTGAAGGATCTCGGAAATGAGACACAGAATGTTCTGATCTGTATCGCAGAGCGTAATGGTGAGATTTGTATTCCGGACGGCAATTATGAGATTGCTGCCGGCGACATCCTGTCGGTAATCGTGGACCAGTACAGCAGCGGACAGTTTTTTAAGCGCGTCGGCGTGCGTACAAATCAGATTAAAAATGCACTGCTGCTCGGCGGAAGCCGTCTCTCTTATTATCTTGCGAAAATACTGGAGAATACGGATATAGAGGTTCGTATTATTGAGCGGGATCTGAAACGGTGTGAGGAACTGGCAGATCAGCTGAAAAAAGCGGACATTGTAAATGGCAGCGGGAGCAATCATGAATTCCTCCGGGAAGAACGTATTGAACAGTTTGATGCAATGCTTGCCAGTATGCACATGGATGAAGAGAATATAATCATGTCACTCTATGCGCGCGACAAAATCCGGTATAAGGTGGTAACAGATGTAAGTCATATCGAGGTAAACGGTGTGATCAAAAATCTGGATTTAGACAGTATCATCTCACCGAAAAGCATTACTGCGGAGACCATCGTACAGTTCGTCCGCGCAACCGCAAATGGCATGGGCAGCAATATCGAGACGCTGTATCAGCTGCTGGACGGAGAGGTCGAGGCGCTGGAGTTCTATATTCAGCCCAATGCGCCGGTTGTCGGGATTCCGCTGATGGACCTGAAACTGCGCCCGAATATTCTGATTGCAGGCATTGTACGCAAAGGTAAATTGATTATCCCGGGCGGCCAGGATGTGATCGATCCGGGTGATTCCGTGATTGTCGTTACGACAAATACAGGATATACGGATATCAATGACATTCTTCAATAAATAACTTGGGTTACAAGGATACATAGTAATGAAAATACCTTTAAAATTTGAGTTCCGGCCGGGGATGAATGTCGGCATGATACGCTATATCCTCTGCTGGATGATGGAGATTGAGGGATTATTTCTGCTGCTCCCATGCGTAATTGCGGGGATTTATCGCGAGCAGGTCGGAACCATTTATTTTCTGTGGGCAGGCCTCTGCCTTATGGTCGGATACATCGGATCCCGTATCAAACCGAAAAACACGGAAATATTCATGAAAGAAGGTATGGTGACAGCTGCTCTTGTGTGGGTAGTCATGAGTTTTCTCGGAGCGGCGCCTTTCTGTTTCACAGGAGAGATTCCGAGTTATCTGGACGCAGTATTTGAGATCGTTTCAGGCTTTACAACAACAGGAGCCTCGATCCTGAATGATGTCGAAGCACTCACGCATGCATCGCTTTTCTGGCGCAGCTTCTCTCACTGGATTGGCGGTATGGGCGTTCTTGTGTTTATTTTAATGCTGATTCCTGTGCAGAATGGCTCGCAGATGAATCTGATGCGCGCAGAGAGCCCGGGTTATAACGTATCAAAGTTTGTCCCGCGTGTCCGCGGAACGGCCAGAATTCTTTATAAAATATATCTGATCCTCTCTGTGGCCGAACTTGTCGTGCTGCTGATCGGCCGCATGAACTGGTTTGACGCGCTGTGCATCACATTCGGCACGGCCGGAACGGGCGGCTTTGGCGTGCTGAACGCCAGCTGTGGTTCTTACACAGTGTTCCAGCAGTATGTGATTGCTGTGTTTATGATCCTTTTTGGCGTTAATTTCAGCTATTATTTCCTTATAACCGCGAAGAAATTTAAAACCGCGTTCCGGCTGGATGAAGTCCGGGTATACATGGGAATTATTATCGCTGCGGTCGTTCTGATTTCAATCAATACCCGCAGCTATGCGGATGGATTTGAGGAAACCTTCCGGACGGCGCTTTTTCAGGTTGGCAGCATCATCACCACGACGGGATTTTCAACGACAGACTTTGGTATGTGGCCGTCCTTCTCTAAGTGCATCCTCATTATGCTTATGTGCATCGGTGCGTGTGCGGGAAGTACAGGCGGCGGGTTTAAAGTATCCCGCGTGATTATTCTGGTGCGCACGACATTCCGGCGGCTGGCAACATATATTAATCCAAAGAGGATTCGCAGGATCAAAATGGACGGCGAAACCATGCCGGAGGAACAGGTGCGCGGCGTCGAAGTCTTTTTGACAGTGTATGTTATGATTTTTGCACTGTCCGTTTTACTGATCAGTGTGGATGGCTTTGGATTCGAAACGAACTTTACGGCGGTTTCAGCGACATTGAACAACATCGGCCCGGGTCTGGAGGATGTCGGACCGACAGCCAATTTTTCACAGTTCAGCGCGTTTTCCAAGATCATCCTGATCTTTGATATGCTGGCGGGAAGGCTGGAGCTTTTTCCGGTGCTGATTCTGATGTATCCGCCGACATGGAAGGGGAGATAAAATTAAGTTTTGCTGCATTCACATCTGTTTGCAGGATGCCATTTTCTACGCGGCTCAGATAGAATTCGCCGCTTTAGAAAAGGCGTCCTGCAAATGAATGCGAACGCAGCGAACCCGATCTGAGAATAAGGAGACATAAATGGGAAATTGGGAGAGAAATGTGAGGCAGGTTGTACCGTATACACCGGGTGAGCAGCCGCAGGAAAAAAATATTATTAAACTGAACACAAACGAAAATCCATATCCGCCGGCACCGGCTGTACAGGCAGCGCTGCGAAATCTGTCTTCCGATGCGCTGCGGAAGTATCCGGATCCCGCAGCAGGCAAGCTGGTCGATGCACTGGCGAAACGGTATCAGGTAGATCCGGCACAGGTTTTTGTCGGCGTTGGTTCAGATGATGTTCTGGCCATGGCGTTTCAGACGTTTTTCAACAGCGGGAAACCGGTTTTGTTCCCGGATATTACATACTCTTTTTATGATGTCTGGGCGGACGCCTTCCGTATTTCTTATAAGAAGATCCCCTTGACGGATTCCTTTGAAATCTGCGCGGATGACTATCGGATTCCGAACGGCGGAATTGTTTTTCCAAATCCAAATGCGCCGACAGGAATTGCACTTTCTTCCGGCGAAATCAAAAAGATTCTGGATGCAAACAGAGATGTTGTCGTGATTGTGGATGAAGCGTATGTGGATTTCGGTGCAGAAACAATGCTGCCGCTGACAGAGAAATACGATAATCTTCTGGTGGTACAGACCTACTCAAAGTCACGCGCAATGGCCGGTGCCCGTATCGGATTTGCGATTGGAAACGAAAAGCTGATCGCTTATCTGCAGGCGTTCAAGTATTCTTTCAATTCCTATACGATGAGCGATGCGGCGATTACACTGGGCGCTGCGGCTCTGGAAGATGAGGCGTATTTTCAGGATACCTGCAGGAAAATTGCACAGACCCGGGAAGCAGCGAAGCAGCGTTTCACGGAACTTGGATTTTCATTCGGAGATTCCAGAGCAAATTTTATATTTGTGACACATAAGAGCGTTCCTGCGAAAAAGATTTTTTCAGAACTGCGCAAGAAGCACATCTATGTGCGGTATTTTGATAAGCCGCGGATCGATAATTATTTGCGGATTACGATCGGTACGCCGGAGGAGATGGATGCACTGTATGCGGCGCTGGAAGAGATTCTGGGGCAGAGGTAATCACAGGCAGAGGGAAAAAATATGGAAAATGAACTGCGGTTTGCAGTCCTGATCGATGCGGACAATATTTCTGATAAATATATCAAGATTATTCTGGATGAGACAGCGAGCAACGGAATTGCGACCTATAAGCGAATATACGGAGACTGGACCAGCCAGCGTATGAATTCCTGGAAAGAAGTTCTTCTTGATAATTCGGTTGTTCCGATGCAGCAGTACAGCTATACAACCGGAAAAAATGCGACGGATTCTGCGATGATTATAGACGCCATGGATATTTTGTATTCCGGTACAGTCGACGGATTTTGTCTCTGTTCGTCTGACAGCGATTTCACGCGGCTTGCTTCAAGGATCAGAGAGGCAGGCATGCAGGTCATCGGAATGGGAGAGAGCAAGACGCCAAAACCATTTATTTCCGCCTGCAATCAGTTTAAATATCTTGATCTGTTGTACGAGCAGCGGCTGCAGGAAGCAGCTGAGGATGCGGAAGACGATGCTGCAGATGCAGCGGAAGCGGCTGCGGGCCGCAGCAGTGCACAAAATCAGGGCGGTAAAGTGGATTATACCAATTATCCTTCCGTGCTGGCCGGTGTGGAACAGGAACAGCAAAACAGGAACCGGCAGGGAAATGCAGGACGCAGCAGAAGCCAGAGACAGCGGGAGCTGCGCAGGATCAAGCGGACAATTAACGCGATTATTGAGCAGTTTTCCGACGAAGAAGACTGGATTTTTTCCGGGAAGCTGGGAGATCAGCTTTCAAAGCGGCTTCCGGATTTTGACGTGCGAAACTACGGATTTAAAAAATTCACATCTTTTGTAAACTCGCTCGGAGACTATGAAGTCAGAAAAATATCAGCCGGGAACGGTCAGCAGCAGATCTATATCAGACTGCGGAATAAATAAAGGAGAAGCGGCAATGAAATTCACAAAGATGCATGGTTGTGGAAACGATTATGTTTATGTAAATTGCTTTGAAGAGACTGTTTCAAACCCGAAAGAACTGGCAATAAAAGTCAGTGACCGGCACTTCGGAATCGGCTCTGACGGTCTGATTCTGATCAAACCCTCGGACTGCGCGGATTTTGAGATGCAGATGTTCAATGCAGACGGGTCTGAGGGAGCAATGTGCGGCAACGGGATTCGCTGTGTCGGAAAATATGTGTATGATTTTGGCCTGACTGAAAAAGAAAATATTACAGTCAGTACAAAAAGCGGAATCAAAGAACTGAAACTCTTTCCGAAAAACGGAAAGGTTGAGAAAGTGCGCGTCAATATGGGACCTGCGATCCTGACCGCTGCGGATATTCCGGTAGATGTCAGCACAGAGCAGGCAATTAATGT
>CAZRNI010000016.1:13541-14055 GCA_964601425.1 uncultured Eubacterium sp.
GCCCGGACCTTTCCCGCATCAGCATCATAGGCAACCAGCGCGGGTTCCCGGATTACGTGGATCAGGTACGCTCGCTGCGCCTTGATCTGATCGGTCCGCGCTTTGAAAAACACCCGGTCTTTCCGGACCGCGTTAATACAGAGTTCATAGAAGTGTACGGAGATCACATTCTCAAGATGCGCGTGTGGGAGCGCGGCAGCGGGGAAACCCTCGCCTGCGGAACCGGCGCCTGTGCGGCAGCTGTCGCATCTATCATCAACGGAAAAGTAGCAGATGCGCCTGTTGAAGTACAGCTGCTCGGCGGCACACTTGAAATCGAGTGGGATCGCGAAGCCAATCAGGTTTACATGACCGGCCCTGCGACGACCGTCTTCACGGGAGAAATCTAAACCCCGATTTATCAATATTCATCCAGGAAATGCCGGTATACCCCGTCTTTTTTGTAGCAGAGCTCCCCAGTGAGAAGACTGTTATCCATGCTCCGAACGATATGAGACTCGACATTGGGAGTGTT
>CAZRNI010000016.1:14065-19063 GCA_964601425.1 uncultured Eubacterium sp.
ACCGTTTGCGGCGCTGTTGTTGTTTGCGGCGACTGCTTCTGTACAGCGGCAGGCACAGCGAAGAAATTTCAGGCCGTTGTAGTCGCGCCAGTGGCAAATCTCGTCCTCGCGGATCAGATACATCGGCCGGATCAGTTCCATACCCTCAAAATTGGTACTGTGGAGCTTTGGCATCATGGTCTGGGTCTGTCCGCTGTACAAAATGCTCATCAGCGTGGTTTCGATGACATCGTCATAATGATGTCCCAGGGCGATTTTGTTGCAGCCCAGTTCCTTTGCCTTGCTGTAGAGATATCCGCGCCGCATACGCGCACAGAGATAACAGGGTGACTTTTCAATGGTATAGACAGCGTCGAAGATCTGTGATGTAAAGATAGTAACAGGCACACCCAAAAGAGATGCATTGTATTCGATCATCTTCCGGTTTGCGTCTGCATAACCGGGATCCATTACCAGAAAGGTCAGGTCAAAGGGGAATTTGTTGCGCCGCTTTAATTCCTGAAAGCATTTTGCCATAAGCATAGAATCTTTTCCGCCGGAAATACACACGGCAACATGATCGCCCGGCTGCAGCAGATCATAATCACTGATGGCGCGGGCGAATTTGCTCATGATGCTCTTGCGGAATTTTTTTCGGAGACTTTTTTCGATCTCTTCGCGGCGTTCTGTGAGTGTCGGATCTTCGCGGCGTTCTGTGAGTGTCGGATCTTCACAGCCTTCTGTGAGTGCCCGACTGTCACATCCTTCATGCTGCAGGGCATGATCACCTGCGGAGCTCACCGCGGATCCGTCTGCTGCATTGTTTTCCGGCATGGTCCGGATTTTGCTTTCGTTCATGAATATATCCTTGTCTGAATGGAGTGTCACTGATTTGTCAGCGGGAAAATCTCCCGCACAGTAAGTATTTCTTCTGCAACAGTAAATTTAACAGAATATCCGGCATAACTCAAGCCGTAGATGCGCTCCGGGTCATGCTGATACGAAGGACGCGGATCCTGTGAGAGAAGATCCAGCAGTCCTTCCTGTTTATTTACAGGGATATTTGAGAGTAGAGCGGCCGGGCAGTCCACTGTAAGTGTTTTGCGGGGTACGCTGTCGGTGAAGCCGCCGACGGCCCCGGGATGTGCGTCTGCATAGGGAATGTAGGGCTTAATATCGTAGATCGGTGTGCCATCCATGAGGTCAGCACCTTCTACCGTGAGAACGGGGCCATTTTCACGCATCTCAACCCGGAGAAGCCGCACGCTTGAAAGCCCAAGTCCGTTCGGACGGAAGGGCGAGCGTGAAGCAAAAACGCCGATCCGCGTATTGCCGCCGAGCCGCGGCGGACGCACTGTGGCCTTCCATGTCATGGCAGATTTCCGGGTTTCAGCAGATGAAACGTTTCTGGAATCCTGTACATCTGCGATGACATTGTTACGGTCCTGCACAGCAGTGCTTTTACTGCTGTGATCCGCAGACGGAGTCTTCTCATTTGCAGAAAACCCCCAGATCAGCCAGATATGGGAAAAATCTTCCAGACCGCGGACTGCATCCGGATTTTGATAATCCGGTGCGAATACGATCTCCGCCTGCGTACGCGCAAGCCCGCTCTGCCGCGGAATTCCGAACTTCTCCGGAAAATCCGACCGGATAAATGCAATCGGCTCAATCATCTTCTCATACCGTTCCATTTACTTCCTCCCAAAATCAAAAGGGCTGCTGTAATGGATGCACGAAACAATACATACAGCAGCCCGGCCAATCATTCTTTTGCGGCCGACAGGTGTTTCCGCTTTGGCAGTTTGACATGCAGCGCCTGATCAATGACATCCTGTACGGAGCTGACCGGTACGATCTCCAGCGTGTCCCGCACCTCTTTGGCCACATCTTCCAGATCGCGCACGTTGTCCTTCGGGATAAGAACCTTCTTTACGCCGGCACGCTGCGCGGCCATCAGCTTCTCCGGCAGGCCGCCGATCGGCAGCACCTGTCCGCGGAGGGAGATTTCACCGGTCATGGCGAGATCATTTTGAACGGATTTACCGGTCACGAGAGAAACGAGGGCAGTAAACATCGTTACACCTGCAGAAGGACCGTCTTTCGGGACGGCGCCGTCCGGCACATGAATGTGGATATCCTTGTTGTTAAAGTCCACATCGTCGCTGACAAAAAGCGATTTGACCAGACTGAGAGCAATCGTGGCGGATTCCTTCATGACATCCCCGAGCTGACCGGTCAGAATAATATTGCCGCTTCCCTTCATAAAAGTGGTTTCAATAAAGAGAATTTCGCCGCCTGCCATCGTCCAGGCAAGTCCTGTGGCAACGCCCGGCGGGCAGTGTTTCAGAATGCGGTCATGCAGAATTCCCTTGTTGCCGAGAAATTCCGGAATGTTTTTCTCGCGGACGGTAATGCGCAGTTCCTTTGCAATCGGAAGCGGTGTGTTCTCACTGGCTTCCTGTGCTGCGGCACTGTCATTGACAGCGGATGGGTCATCCGGATTAGCTGCGGCCGCCTCTGCGGCCTCCGCAGCTTCTGCAGCGGCTTCCTGTGCTTTTCTCGTGGCAGCTTCTGTCTCGGAAAGCTGTTCTACAATTTTTGCGGCAGTCTTTCTGCACAGAATATCAAGCTGCTTTTTCAGACCGCGGACGCCGGATTCCATCGTATATTCATTGATGATCCGCCGGATTGCACCGTCTGTGACACGCAGCTGCTTTTTATCAATGCCGGCATCTTCAAGTGCCCGCGGCAGCAGATGCTTCTTGGCGATCTGCAGCTTTTCAATCGGTGTATATCCCGGCAGCTGAATCATCTCCATACGGTCCAGAAGCGGCTGCGGGATGGTATCATAGGTGTTCGCCGTGCAGATGAAAAATACATTTGAGAGATCATACGGAATATTCATGTAATGATCAGTAAAGGTATTATTTTGCTCCGGATCGAGCACTTCCAGAAGCGCACTGGCCGGATCGCCCTCAAAGCCGCGCGCAAGCTTATCTACTTCATCGAGTACCACGACCGGATTCATGGCGCCGGAGCGCTTGATTCCGTCCATGATACGGCCGGGCATTGCTCCGACATAAGTACGGCGGTGGCCGCGGATCTCAGCTTCGTCGCGGATGCCGCCGAGGCTGACACGGACATATTTGCGTCCGAGGGCTTCCGCTACGCTCTTTCCGAGACTTGTCTTGCCAGTGCCGGGAGCACCGACAAGAAGAAGGATCGAGCCGCCCTGATTCTGCTTCAGCGTCATAACAGCAATCTGCTGAAGCATACGTTCTTTGATTTTCTCGAGGCCGTAGTGATCGCGGTCCAGAACTTTTTTCGCTTTTTTCAGATCGACAGGGGGTATTTCCTCTATTTTCCACTGCAGAGCCGTGACGAAGTCGAGGTAGTTCTCCATGGAACTGCGCTCCGGGTCATTTGGCTGTGACTGCAGGTAGCGTTTCAGAACGCGGTCTACTTCCTTACGTGCCTCTTCGGGCATACCGGATGCCTCGATTTTCTGCTTGTATTCATTTTCCGTGGAAGCTGTTTCCGGATCCATGGAATCAAGTTCGTCCTGCAGAAGGCCGATTTGCTTCTGAATCGCAGCTTTCTTATAGAGATTACCCTCGGTGTCGTTGTAACGCTTGTTCAGATCAACCTGCAGATCAATCGTACCCTTGAAGCGGAGCAGAGCCTCGTGCACGAGCAGACCGCGCTGCTTCAGCGAATCAGTTTCCAGCAGCGCGTATTTTTCCTCTGGTGTCATGCCGTAGAACTGACAGAACATCGCAGCATAGTCAGAAATAGAACTGATTGCCTTGATATAGTTCTGTACGAGATTTCCGCCCTGAATATGCTGTGAAATATCCAGGGTGACTTCCTTGATCTGGTCCAGAAGCGCCTTCTCGCCGTCTGCATTGATGTCGACGATTTCCTCCTGCGGCTTCCAGGAGCCTTCCAGAATTTCTTCTGTCGCATGGAAATCGAGGACCTTTACCTTTTCACGCGTGTGAACATGGACGCGGGTGCCGATATTTGTCTCCAGAATCTCCAGGACATCAGCCAGCACGCCGAGACCATAAAAATCGTCCAGCGTCATTTCCGAGCGCTCTTTGGGCTCTTTCATCGGGAGCAGGATTGCTTTGTTGCCATCAATCTTGATGCGGCTTTTTTCTTCTTCTGTAAAATCGTCCGAACCGAACTGATATTCGACATCCGGGAGGACGATGGTATCATACATCGGGATGATCATATAACTTTTCAATTCATTCATAGGTGTTCCTCAATCTATATCATCTACATTTGTTAGCACTCAACACAAACGAGTGCTGATTCGCAGTTAACCAAATTATATCATCTGCTGTCTGATTGTCAAGCGGGAGATCTGTTAAAAGTTATTGAACGCAGTGGATCAGTCCCCCGCCTCAGGCGCGTTGACTTTAATCAGACATTCACGTATAATGTGATTGGCTGGGATATTCAGCA
Source organism: uncultured Eubacterium sp. (assembly GCA_964601425.1). Lineage (GTDB taxonomy): Bacteria > Bacillota > Clostridia > Lachnospirales > Lachnospiraceae > CADBRN01. Next base: position 18,521 of record CAZRNI010000016.1, read on the forward strand.
TGGCTACGGCATTACAATCGGGGGAATGTTAATGCTTTCTGCAGAATCCGTTATCCGGCCGACGGCAAGCGATGAAAAAATGGAGGAAGCTCCATTTTCTTTTTTAACAAACAGAAAGAGAAGGGTAACTATCTTATGGTAAGAAATCAGTCAAAAGAAGATTATATTGAAGCGATCCTGCTTCTTCGAAAGATGCATGGAAGCTGCCGCTCGGTCGATGTGGCGCGCCATCTCGGTTTTTCCAAGCCAAGCGTAAGCATAGCCGTTTCAAAACTGATCGAAGAAAACTACGTCATCCGTGAAGACCACGGTGAGCTGGTTCTGACAGAAAAGGGTATGGCTGAGGCGTCAGAAGTACTTGCCCGTCATGAATTCCTTTGTAATTTTTTGATTAAAATCGGAGTCGATCCGGAAGTGGCAAATCAGGATGCATGCCGTATGGAGCATGTATTCAGTGATGAGACATTTGAGAAGCTGAAGGATTTCGTGGATCAGCACGCATAAGCAGGCCGGGTACCGGAGGCTCCGGCGGACGCTTCGTAT
>CAZRNI010000017.1:0-2642 GCA_964601425.1 uncultured Eubacterium sp.
ATATCCATAAGATCAATGCAGAGCTCGAAAAATACGGGATTGATCTCTCGCAAAAAAGGCAGGTCATAGCAGCCAATAAGATGGATCTTGTCTATATGGAATACTATGAGGAAACCGGAGAGGAGAGTCCGCTGGATCATCTCCGCTCGGCTTTTGCCGACGATAATATTCAGGTGTTTCCGATTTCTGCTGCGACAGGAGAAGGCATCCGGCCGCTTCTTTATCATATTCAGCAGGAATTAAAGGAAATCCCGCGCGAAGGCATGCATTTTGATCCGGAGGTTGATGTCGAAGAAATCCTGCCGGCAGATGAATCACTGCCGTTCCAGGTCTTTACGGATCCGGATGATGAACGGGTTTTTCATGTAGAAGGACCGCGTGTCGAAAAAATGCTTGGCTATACCAATCTGGAGTCGGAAAAGGGATTTGCTTTCTTCCAGAAATTTCTGGATACCAGCGGGATCCTGGAGGCACTTGAGGAAGCCGGCGTACAGGACGGCGATCTTGTCTGGGTCTATGGCCATTCATTTGAATATTATAAATAAATACATACATTGTAGTAGAACGGAGAAAACTTATGGTACAATTAACCAGTAAGCAGCGGGCCTTTCTGAAGGGACTTGCAATGAAGGAAGAAGCAATTCTTCAGCTCGGTAAAACAGGCGTTACGCCGGAGTTTACTGCTTCTCTGGACGAGGCGCTGGCTGCACGGGAGCTTGTTAAAATCGGCGTACAGAGAACCTTTGCAGAAGAACAAGATATTCGTGAAGCCGCTGAAATACTTGCGGAGCGGACGAAATCCTGTGTCGTGCAGACAATCGGGAGAAAAGTTGTATTTTACCGTCCCGGAGATGAGAAGCACCGAAAAATCGAACTTCCGCGTGCAAGGAAAACATACGATACATTTTAATTTCGTATTATTTTCAGTCAATACAAGGTTTCTGTGAAAACCGATCTTTAAAAAGGAAGCAGGATAATACATGACGAAACGACGCATCGGCATTATGGGCGGAACATTTGACCCCATTCATATCGGCCACCTGATTCTCGGTGAGGCGGCCCATCGCCAGTTTCAGCTGGAAACGGTCTATTTTATGCCTTCCGGCAATCCTCCGCATAAAAGGAACCGTGCGGGAAGGGCTACAGATGAACAGCGCGTGGAAATGGTCAGACGCGCGATTGCTTCCAATCCGCATTTTAAACTGTCGGAGCGTGAGATGCATCCGGACGGATACAGTTTTACCTATCGGACGCTTGAAGCATTAAATGCCGAGCACCCGGACTGTTCGTATTATTTTATTATCGGTGCAGACAGCCTTTTTGACTTTGATACATGGCGCGAACCTGCCCGCATTGCAGCTGCATGCAGTCTTGTTGTAGCTACACGCAATCAGACAGATCCGGTTCGATTTGATGCTGAGATTGCAGCAAAACGCGCTGCCTATCAGAGTGAATTTCTGAAACTTGACACGCCAAATCTGGATATCTCATCGCACCATTTGCGAGAGATGATACAGAAAGGCGAATCCGTCAAGTATTATTTGCAGGATTCGGTGATTGAATACATTCAGCAGGAAAACATTTACCATGAAGAGACAGAATGAAAGCAGAAATGCAGTAACCCCGAAACCTGATTATACAGAAATCGAAACGCGTCTCGCAAAACTGCAGAACGGACACCGGTTTCAGCACACACTCGGTGTTACATATACGGCGTGTGCATTGGCCATGCGATACGGGTGTGATCTGGATCAGGCGCGCACAGCGGGACTGCTGCATGATTGCGCAAAACACTACAGCGGTATAGAGCTGCGGGAAATTGCCTACCGGAAACATATCAATATTACACAGTTTGAGCGGGAACATACGCCGCTTCTGCATGCAAAGGTAGGAGCGTATCTGGCGCGTGCAGATTACGGGATTACAGATTTATCTATACTGGAGGCGATCCGATGGCATACAACCGGTAAGCCGGATATGACGCTTCTGGAAAAAATCGTATTTACCGCAGATTATATTGAACCGAACCGTGACCGCGCACCGCATCTTCCGGAACTGCGTGCGCTGGCGTTTCAGGATCTGGACCGCTGTGTGTGTGAAATTCTGCGCGACACAAAGAATTACCTTTCCAGAAATCCCAAGGCAATGGATCCAATGACATTGGACGCACTGACTTATTACGAAGAACGTGAAGATTCTGCTGACAGACAGGAGGATTTATAATATGGCAACATCCAGGGAACTTGCAAAGATCGCCATAGAAGCGATGGAAGACAAAAAAGCTATCGATATTAAGATCATTGATATTGAAAAGATTTCCACGCTGGCGGATTACTTTATCATTGCGAGCGGATCCAACCGCAATCAGGTACAGGCCATGGCAGACGAAGTCGATGAAAAAATGAGCAGGGCAGGGTATGAACCGAAAAACATCGAAGGATACCGCAATGCAAACTGGATCCTGATGGACTACGGCGATCTGGTAATTCATATTTTTGACGAAGAGAACAGGCTGTTTTATGATCTCGAGCGAATCTGGCGGGATGGAAATCTTGTCGGAAAAGAAGCGCTGGATTAAAGAGAAATGTGTCGGGGGTGTGGGCCGATAAAATAAAAAAAGAACTTGGTTAAGAATAGGAATT
>CAZRNI010000017.1:2652-4558 GCA_964601425.1 uncultured Eubacterium sp.
GCGTTTACATACTGCATGAGAATTGTTTAATGCGACAGCCCCGTTTTCAGGTTAGAAGAAGCGCATCACACCGATCACTTTGCCGAGAATCGTGAGATCCTCCACGATGATCGGATCCATGTAATCATTTTCAGGCTGCAGGCGGTAGTGTCCGTCTTCAGGATAATATGTCTTGACGGTTGCCGAATCTTCGATCAGGGCGACTATCATTTCGCCTTTTCTTGCGGCAGGAGTTTTTTCAACAAGCACATAATCTCCGTCAAGGATACCTGCATTTATCATACTTTCTCCCTTTACACGAAGCATAAAGGTCTCCTGGTTCGGTAGACGGTCGACAGGAAACGGAAAATATGTTTCGATCATTTCCTCGGCCAGCAGCGGCGTTCCTGCGGCCACACGTCCTACAACAGGAACGTTGACAAGTTCCGGACCCTTATTACGGCTGTTCTGCATATTTGGCTGCGGCGCGAGTGCGGCGCGGCGAAGATCCTGAAATTCTTCATCCAGTATCTCAATCGTTCTTGACTTATCCGGATCGCGGCGGATGTAACCGGCTTTTTCAAGCTGGGCAAGATGTGAGTGAACAGAAGAGGTGGACTTCAGTCCGACTGCAGCACAGATCTCCCTTACAGACGGCGGAAATCCCCTTGTAAGAATTTCCTGCTTTAAAAAGGAAAGAATCTGCTGCTGTTTTTCAGTGATTTTATCTGTTTTCATATTGTATCAAATCCTTATACTGTTTTGTTCAGATGATTTTCTTTATGATTTCTTTTATTTTAACATAAGAAGTGCGGTAAAACAATCATCGAATCGAACAAATGTTTGAAAAAACTGTTGACAAACATTTGTTCGGGGCGTATAGTAATACTCACAGAGAACAAGTGTTCGATAGAAATACTAAAGGAGAGGAGCAAATACGATGAGAGAGCAGAGAAGAAGTTATGAAAATAAACGCAGCCAGATAATCAGGATTCATACCTTCACAGCAGTTGTTGCAGTTGTCGTGCTGCTCCTTTTTATGACAGTGTTTTTGACAGGCAAACAGACAAAGGCCGGAAATCTTGAAACATCCGCAGCATCGGGAAAGTATTATACCAGCTATGAGGTAAAGAGCGGTGATACGCTCTGGACGATTGCTGAGGCGCATTGTACCGGATCCGGACAGAATATTCAGGCATATGTGGACGAAGTATGCAGGATCAACCGGTTAACAGACTGCAATCAGATTTATTCCGGCAATCAGATTTGTATTCCTTATTATCATTAAGCCAATTATCTTTTATTCGATCCCCTATTATAGATGGAAGTACTGATGTCATCCACCTCAACCCCGTACATCAGTACTTCGCTATCATCCCTGAACGGAAAGAGACTGCTGTGTCTTCTGCCGGAATTAATTCCCGCCGGCAAAAGAGTACAGCAGTCTCTTTCTCCTGTTTTTATTCAAGAATAATTAAATTGAGAATTATTTTATTTGAGGAATCTTTTATTTGAGAATTGCCGCGCGAAGTTTCGCAGCAACTTCCTCACATGCTTCATCCGTCGTCAGTTTATTTCTGTCAGGATCCATTGCAAAAATTCCGCCCCACTCAAATTCATCCTTGTATTTCGGAACAAGATGCATATGCATATGTCCTGCAGTATCACCATATGCGCCATAGTTTACCTTATCCGGATGATAGAGATCATGAATTGCCTGCGAAACAGTTGCGACATCTTCAAAATATGCTGCACGCTGTTCCGGCGTCAGTTCGATTAGTTCAGATACATGCCATTTACTTGCAACAATACATCTTCCCGGATGTGACTGCTCTTTGAAAAGATAAATCTTACTTGCCGGAAGTTCGCAGATCTTGTAACCAAATTTTGAAACAAGTTAACCTTCTGAACAATAAGAACAATCCGG
>CAZRNI010000017.1:4578-18133 GCA_964601425.1 uncultured Eubacterium sp.
AGGAGATGACAGGTGGTTTGCCATTTGTTTTATTATGTATCAAATTCTATGCACTTTCTGTGTTCCTGTTTGTGCTATGTTTGGTATGTTGACATATTTTATTGTAAAGTTATTATTTAAAGCTGTTATTTTATTTTGACGATTCAATGGTTATAACCTATAATGGTTACGTAAAACATGTCAGGTTATCCGGCTTTATGATCAGGAGAAAATCAGAGCAGTGCAGACACAGGCATATGAAATGGAAACAATTGTAATATTACAGCAAATGGCAGTGATTGCCTGTCTGGTTTTGATTGGTTATGGAACATATAAGAAAAAAGTCATTGATAATAGATTTTGCCGACAGCTTTCCGTACTGATTGTAGATTTTACCAATCCGGCGCTTATGATTTCGGCAGTGCTTTCCGGAGAAATCACTGCCAGCAGGAAGGATGTGCTGACAGCGCTTCTGATCGCCGCAGTTCTTTATGCGATTCTGTGTGTACTGGGTGCGACCGTGCCGCGGTTTCTTGGCGTGGAGCAGGAGGACAGGCGTTTTTATCACCTTCTTACCGTTTATACAAATACCGGGTTCATAGGCATTCCGCTTGCCACGGCGATTCTGCCGGAAAACGCCATGATCTATGTAATCGTATTTAATATCATGTTTAGTATCTATATGTACACGCATGGTGTGCTTGTACTTGGCGGTGAGGGCATTCAGCTCAAAAAGCTGATCAGTCCGGGAACCATCGCAGCGATCGCAGCCTTATTGATTTACTGGTTCCGTATCCCGGTGCCGGATATGCCCGCCAACTTTGTACATTATCTCGGTAATTCTACTACTTTTCTGACAATGATAATGCTGGGGGCATCCATAGCGCAGCAGTCGATTATAGCATGTTTTAAAGACAAGGTCGTATGGCGCTACATCATTTACAGAATGCTTTTACTTCCGGCTGTTTTAATCCTGGCGCTGAAAGCAATGCACCTGAATCCGGATATGATTCTGGCATATTGCCTGATGCTTGCATTGCCGGCTGCTAATATGCCTCTGATTTTAGCAGAAAAGGAAGGATATCCGACCGCGACGTTATCTAAAGTGATATTAACTACAACACTGGTTTCGTTTTTTACGATTACATGTCTGCTGAGTGTATTGTTTTGAGATTCTGATCCATCTGATAAGAAGCACAAAAAAGCGGATTAAGAGAAGAGCGGCCATCCCTTGACAATCGATACAGATCGCAGTATCTTTGTTAAGAGAGATCAAACTATTCGGAAAACACAGGTTTATCGAAAAGTTGAGCGTTTTCAGAAGTGGTTTTTCCCTGATTCATATATTCACGGAGGTATTTATTCTTTTTATGGATAAACGAGTCACCTATCATGAGCAGACGGATCTGGAAAATACAATCAAATTGCGAAGTGTGTTAAAGACACTTCCTGATTTTGCGCGCGATTATTTTCGCGCTTCCAGTATTACTACATCTACCAATACGCGCTGTAAATATGCATATGATATCCGGGTATTTTTTCAGTTTTTGATCTCGGAAAATCCTGCGTATAAAAACTATGAAATCCGCGATTTTAAACTGGATGATCTGGATCGTGTAACGGCTCTGGATCTCGAGGAATACATCGAATATCTCAAGGTCTACAAAGACCCGAAAACAGGCACACTGATTACCAACGGAGAAAAAGGCATTAAGCGAAAGCTATCGGCACTTCGTACATTCTATGCATATTATTACAAGCATGAATTAATCAAGACAAATCCTACCGTTTTGATAGATATGCCAAAGCTGCATAAAAAAGACATAATCCGTCTTGATGCCGGGGAAGTTGCAAGTTTGCTGGATCTGGTGGAATCCGGAACAGATGCCTCTATATCAGCGCATCAGCGAAGTTATTATGAAAAGAACCGGCTAAGGGATCTGGCAATCCTGACGCTGCTTTTGGGAACAGGCATCCGCGTTTCAGAATGCGTCGGTCTTGATCTAGAGGATGTGGATTTCAGAAACGGCGGCATCCGCGTTGTACGAAAAGGCGGCAACGAAATGATGGTATACTTTGGCGATGAAGTGGCCCGTGCACTGGAGGATTATATTGAAAATGACCGTGCGACTGTGACGCCGGTACCGGGGCATGAGCATGCACTCTTCTACTCCTCACAGCGTAAACGGATCGGTGTTAAAACCGTTGAGAATATGGTAAAAAAATATGCGCGGCAGATCACTTCAACTAAGAAAATTACGCCGCACAAACTCCGCAGTACATATGGCACTGCATTGTATCAGGAAACCGGTGACATTTATCTGGTTGCTGATGTACTCGGGCATAAAGATGTAAACACCACAAAAACGCATTATGCCGCCATGAGCGATGCAAGGCGGCGCAGTGCTGCAAATGCAGTTCAACTGCGTGAGGATTAGTATTTGGATTCATATTTGTCCTGAAAAAGGAGTCGGAAAACGATGAAATTTAAAGAATGGTTTAAAACAAAACTGGGACCTTACACAATTGCGGCATGTACAGCGGTGTTGTTTTATGTTATTCTCAACCATCTTGGTGATATTTTCGGAACCATAGGCTCTTTCTTTAAATTATTATCACCGGTATTAATGGGAATTGTGATTGCATATGTGATTGATCCGCTTGCCAGACTGTTTCAGCAGACAATCTTTTCAAAAATAAAGAAAGAAACGCCGAAACGTACACTTTCTGTATTGATTTCAATCATTCTGGTAATTGCAGGAATCGTACTTCTTCTGGTTGCGCTTGTCCCGCAGCTTGTCAGCAGCATTGTTACAATTGCAAATAATTTCAATGTTTATGTTAATTCACTGGAGCGTATGATTGCATCTCTTGCGGGAAGGTTTTCCAGCGATAAAGTTGATCTGAGCAGTATCACTGACGCCACAAATCAATTGCTGGACCGCATTAGCGAAGTACTGCCGCAGCTGTTAAACAGACTGATCAACACATCATTTTCGATCGGTACCAGATTCTTTAATTTTTTAGTTGCATTTATTCTGGCAATATATTTTCTGCTGGATAAAACACGGCTGATGGATGGCTGCAGCTGGCTTCTTTCATTCATTATCAAAGAAAGCCGTTATGAGGGCGTAAGCCGTTTCCTGTCACGCTGCAATAAGATTTTGATTGAATATGTTATTTATGACTTGATTGACGGATTGATCGTCGGCGTTGCAAATTTCATCTTTATGAAAAGTATGAATATGCCATATGCAATTCTCGTTTCGGTAATTGTAGGCATTACCAATCTCGCACCAACCTTCGGACCGATTGCCGGCGGTGTGATCGGCGGATTCATCCTGATCCTGGTAAGCCCATGGCAGACACTCTGGTTTGTTATTTTCACAGTTATTTTACAGACAATTGACGGATATATCCTGAAACCAAAGCTGTTCGGCGGCACGTTTGGTGTGTCTTCACTGTGGATTCTTATTTGTATTATTATCGGCGGTCGTTTGATGGGCGTCGCCGGCATTCTCGTAGCAATTCCGTTCGCGGCAATTTTCGATTTTATTATCAGAGATTACTTTTCACCCTGGCTGCAGCGGCGCGATGAGAAAAAGGATAAGGAAGCGGAAGTAAAAGAGGTAAAAGCGGTAAAAGAGGTAAAAGATATAAAAGAAATAAACAAAGCCAAAGAAATAAAAGGATGAGCAGATAAGAGAAGAAACGAAAAAGCTGACATAATTTAATTATGTCAGCTTTTTCAATGTCAGTTTAAACGCATCCGGAAGCGGTGCTGTTATTTCAAGATACTCACCTGTGACCGGATGTATAAATCCAATTACCATAGCATGCAGAACCTGCCCCTGCAGCCCTCCGACAGGAGACTTTTTGGGACCATATACTGGATCGCCGAGGATCGGATGTCCAATGCTTGCCATATGAACACGGATCTGATGCGTGCGGCCGGTCTCCAGCGTACATTCAATATATGCATATCCTTTGCTGAGATTCTGCAGGAGTTTTACGTGGGTGACAGCCGTTTTTCCGCCGCTTTTCAGCAGTGCCATTTTTTTTCGGTCTGTCGGATGCCGTCCGATGTTTCCGGTAATTGTGATCTCCTCTTCTTTCAGGGTCCCGATACAGATGGCACGATAGCGGCGCGTAATGCTGTGCACAGCAAGCTGTTCAGCCAGTGCATGATGCGCGCGGTCTGTCTTGCAGACAACAAGTGCACCGGTGGTGTCCTGATCGATCCGGTGAACAATTCCGGGCCGCATTACGCCGTTTATTCCGGACAGACTGCCAGCACAGTGATATAACAGTGCATTAACCAGTGTGTGTTCTGTATGCCCTGCTGATGGATGAACGACCATTTGTTTCGGCTTGTTTACGACCAAAAGCTCCTCATCTTCATATAAAATATCCAGAGGGATGTTTTCCGGCCGTATTTCGAGCTCTTTTTCCACAGGCAGGGACGCCGTCACACGATCACCCGGCTGAATCCTGTAATTCGCCTTTACGGTCTTATCATTACACAGGATCTGACCTTCCCGGAGCAGCTTCTGTACATAGGAACGAGATTTGTCTTCCAGACGGGATGCGGCGTAGGCATCTATCCTTATACCGGCTTCCTCTTCGCCAACGATATATTTCTGTTCATTTGAATTGGTTTCTTGCATGGATTTTTTTATCTCTTATGGATTTTTTATCTTTTTATAAAAGCAAAATCGTCTTCTTTATAATGAAACAGAATCAGTATGATCAATGCAACAACAGCTAGTGATACATAAATATCCGCGACATTGAAAATCGGAAAATCAATCAGGCTGAAATAAATAAAATCAACGACGTAGCGCTGTGTTATACGGTCGATAAAATTTCCGATTGCTCCGGCACTCAGAAACAGAACGGTAACAGTAAGCGGCAGGTAATGTCTCTGTGCAGGTACCCGTATAAAATAAAACAGACAGATAATAAGGAACACAGCAGTTATAATCCAGAAAAAAGTCTGTTTTCCGGTCAGCATACCCCAGGCCGCTCCGCGGTTTTCCAGATATTGCAGCTCCAGTACGCCGGGAATCAGGATGACCGGAGGCTGTCCCTTCAGGCGGATAACAGCAAGGTGCTTAGTGACACGGTCAAGTGCAGTCAAAAGCAGGATTGAAAGCAGGATCAGCACATAGAAGCTTTTTTTACTTCCGGAACCAGATTGTTTCATAAACGAATTCTCCCCTAAAAAACTATTTCCGCCGCCTGAAGAGGCGGAGGATCACGCCTTACCGGGCTGATTATCCAAGCACTTCCGACACAGCGTCCGATAAATCCTCCTGTGTCAGCGTATGACAAATCTCTGCACTTCCGATCCTGGAGAGCAGGATAAAACGGATTTTTCCGCCTGCCATCTTTTTGTCTGAACGCATAGCCTCAAGAATATCGTCCCTGCGGATGCCGGAGGCATATAATGGAAGCGAAAACGAGGCAAGCATTGCCCGTACACGCAGAAGATCTGTATCGGTAATTGTACCGCGTTTTTGATCGATTGAGAGTGCCGCAAGCATTCCAAGCGCTACACAGTGACCGTGCAGCATCCGGAAATTGGATATTTTTTCAATCGCGTGACCAATGGTATGTCCATAGTTTAAAATTGCGCGAAGTCCGCTCTCTTTCGGGTCTTCAGCAACTACCTGCGCCTTAATCCCGCAGCAGCGGCGGATCATTTCAATCAAAGTGTCCGGATTCTTCCCTTTTATCGACTTTTCATGCTGCTCCAGCCAGTCAAAAAAAGAATCATCACAAATCAGTGCACTCTTAATGATTTCAGCCATTCCGGAAGAAAACTGGTCCGCAGGCAGTGTGTTCAGTACTTCAGGGTTCATATACACAAGACGGGGCTGATAAAATGCGCCGACCATATTCTTGTACTGGTCAAAATCCACGCCTGTTTTTCCGCCGACACTGCTGTCCACCTGAGCCAGCAATGTCGTGGGGACCTGAATAAAGTCGATACCGCGAAGGTAAGTTGCCGCTGCAAACCCGGTCATATCACCGACTACGCCGCCGCCAAGAGCGATCAGCAGATCGCGGCGCTCAAAATGCTCATGAATCAGGAAACTGTAAAGCCGCCGGATCGAATCCAGATGTTTGTGCTGCTCTCCGGCCGGCATGATAAATGAAACAACAGATGCGCCGGTATCTGCCGCAGCTGACAAGACATCATCCAGATAAAGCGGTGCAATATTGTCATCCGTGACAATACAGATTTTGCCGGGATGCAATCCTGCAGATTTAATGTATTCTGCCAGCATAGAAAAGTTGTTTTCCCAGACAATATCGTATGAAAACTCCAGCCCTTCTGCAGGACGTTCAATTCTTAATTTTTGCATAATGCATTCCTCTTATATCTCAAATATATCGTTCCATCCGAACCATCATCCGGCCCTTTTTCGTCTGGTGTATGATGCCGCAAAATCTGCATTTCCCGAGTCCCCGGACAGAAATACGGTCGTTTTCGTGCGGGGGATGGCCATTAGAAGTGACCAGTTTCGCATTCACGTACACGGCACCGCCCTGTACAAGACCGACAGCACGGCTGCGCGGTATTCCGAACGCCAGTGAGATAAGTGTGTCCAGCCGGACAGATGCGACACTGCCTGTCCGCTCTTCCGTTTCGGGGGCTGTCTGTATACTGTCAGGACTGCAGACAGATGTCATGACTTCCGTATGGCGGACACGTATCAGTTCTCTGCAGATATAATCGGACATTCTGTCCGTGCAAAATATATCAGCCGAATTGTTTTTAACGATCAGATCTCCGATCTGGCTCCGTTCAATACCGAGCGACAAAATACTGCCGAGAAAATCTCTGTGTGACAGCGAGTCAGCATAACGGGGCGCTGACGGAACAACCCGGACAACTGCAATCGGATAAGTCCAGCCCGGCGCCGCCTCAAAGAGATTGTCCGAATCTTCCGAAAAAGAAAGAGCATCAGGGACAAATGCGGCCATCTGACGCTCTGCTTCATAATATCCTCCGGAAGTTACCGGAAGAATTCCATGCTCCTTCCAGCGGATTCCCCGAAGTAAATTCTGTTGATTTAAATCAAGAAAATCACTGAACAGAACAATCCCGCGTGCATAAGCGCGGTCTGCCAGTTCAGTGATCCTTTTTTGAAATTGTTCCATCTTACGTATTAAAAACCGGAACGGATTGAAGGAATTCCGCCGTTGAGAATATCCTGAATATCGCCGGAAATCTCCACATTGGACGGCGTCAGGATGAAGATGTAACTGGAAACCTTCTGCAGACTTCCGTCGATTGCATAACAGGTACCGCAGGCAAAATCAATAATACGCTGTGCAAGCTCCACATCAATGCCTTCAAGATTCAAAACAACTGTGCAGTTTGAAAGCAGTGTATCAGCAATTTCGCGTGTGTTTTCCATTGAGGTCGGACGAATCACAGAAACCTCCATTTCGGTTCTGACAGATGTCTGTTTTCTCATCGGGGTAACTTTGGACGATGTCACAGCGGAAGCAGTTCCTCTGGATGTACGGGAAATACGCTGCTCTGTGTGGGCAGAACTTCTTCCGGTATCAGAAAGCAGATCATCCTCCGGTTCGCTCATCTTTCTGAAGAAGCGGCTCTTCGGCTTTTCCTCAGGTTCTTCCGGAAGCGGTGCCTCCTCTACGATCGGATCATCATCCTCATCGTATTCTTCTTCATCAAAAAACTGATCATCATCATCGTAGTCATCATTCAGACGTACAGCATTCAGAAACTTATCTAAAAAACTCATTGTTTCCGCTCCAATCATTTGTCATAATTACGTGCACCGAAAATCGCGGTTCCGACCCGCACAAAAGTCGCGCCTTCTTCAATCGCAACTTCAAAATCGCCGGTCATCCCCATGCTCAATTCACACATAGTAACATTATTAATGTTTTTTTCAGCAATGTCAACACTTAATTCTTTCAGCCGGCGGAAAACAGGACGGTTCTCCTCCGGATCGTCCACAATAGGAGCAATGGTCATCAATCCACGCACACGTACATGCGGCAGCTTCGCAATTTCCTGAATAATAGCTGCAGTCTCCTCTGTCCGCGCCCCGAATTTGCTCTCTTCTTCCGCAACATTTACTTCAAAAAGAACCGGGACAACCAGATCTTTTTTTGAAGCTTCCTTTTCGATTACCTGGGCAAGCTTAAGAGAATCAACCGAATGAATCAGACATGCTTTATCAATCACCTGACGTACTTTATTGGTCTGCAGATGCCCGATCATATGCCACTTGATATCATCCGGCAAAACAGGCTGCTTGGCACAAATCTCCTGAACCTTATTCTCTCCGAAATCCCGCACGCCGCAGCTATAAATCTCTTCAAGCATGGATACCGGCTTCGTCTTACTGACAGCAACAAGTGTAACTTCACGCCGTTCCCTTCCGGCCCGCTCACACGCCGCCGCAACCCGCGTTTCCACACTTCTCAAATTCTCACTTAATACACTCATAGTCTTCCTCAAAGCATTTATTGTATCGAAATCATAATACTAAATACCATATTCCAACAGTCTTTATTATCTGTTCAAAAATGATAGCGAAGAATCAATCTCAAAGAACAATTCAGTGCAGAATATCCGACTCCTTAACCTTCTCTCCGTTCCGCACAATATAATCATACTGCGTGACGCCAAAAGACGTCCCCTCAGCGATAATACAGCTCTCATCATCTTCGTCCAGAATCTGGATTTTACGGAAAACAGCGTAGCCCTTATTTGTGGAGTACACGCCCTTTAACTTTGCAGTGGTGCCCACCCGGAAACGCTCATCGGAATCGGGACGGATTAAGACATCACCTTCCTGGAAGGTTTCAGGATCGACATAGTAATACGATAGATCGGCCTGATTTGCAGGCGTTGTTTCTTCATAAAGGGTAGCTTCTGTAAAAACGGTTGTAACCATTCCGTTTGCGTCAGTCGTTTCCTTCAGAAATCCGGAAACGCCGGATTCTCCGCCCTGTTTCACAAAGCTGACAGGAACCATATAAAATGTTTTTTCGATGACAGAGGATTTCGGGATCTTCAAACCGGTTACTGTGTTTGTGACCAGTTCGACATTCAGAAACCTGTCGTTACAGTAGCGCACCATTCCGTCAGAGAAGGTGATCTCAGCATAATGTGTGCCGTCCGAATCAAAAAACCGCAGACTTCCTGTCTCAGACAAGCCATCTTTGGCAAAGCGGACACGTATCCTATTGCGGTCGGATTCGGAAAGACGTTTGTACTGATGATCGGAAAGTGCAATAACTATGGACCATACTTCCTTGTCGATCAACCGGTAGACAGGTGTTCCGGCAGTAACGCTTGCATCGCTTTTGAGCTGATTTTTATGGTAGGATTTTGTGTAAAAATCCTCAGAACGGATCTGATCTGCAACTTTATCTTCATATCCGTCGCTTGAATAAGAAATGATCCCATCCGCATTTGCATGGTACAAAGTGCCGTCCGAAGCAGCAAATTCCGAGGCCCCGTATACACTTGTGTCCAGTGAAAATTTCAGATCATAGATGCTGCGAAACTGATTTCTGTCGTAAGCTCTTGCATAGCGGTCAGCCAGCTGGCGGATCTGCTCAAGATCGTCCGAGGTAATGGCATGTTTTTTTACGAGATCCTGCTGCGGACTCACAATGCATACTGCCTCATCTTTTGCGGCCTTCATGCCGTCAGCAATGAAATAATTGACATAACCGTCTGCGTTTGCTTCTACAATCTTTTCACTGCGCAGAGCAATTGCCGCATAGGTTTCGTTTTTCGAGAGCGTACCGGCTGTAACCTGATAGGTTTCTGTATGTACACGGGTAAGATACAGAAACAGCGTAATAAAGAGGTACAATACAAGCGCCCCGAAAATAACCACACCAATATTCAAATGTATGCCGCGCGGCGTTCGCTTTCTTGCCAAATTAATACTCCTGACATCATACAAGCTGAGCATGAATGCGAAAAACGCCATCATACTCAGCTTGTTTATACGGCTCTGTCGCCAGGGAACATTTAAGTCCGCCTGTACAATTACAGTGCTTCTATTACTTTTTCCTGAAGCGCAGGTGACAGCTCTTCTTTGTCCTTCGAGATACTCAGGGTGAAATCCACGTTGTATAAGCTGCTGATATTATCAATCTCAGAGATGACAGAATCGAGTGTCTCATCAGAAACCTTCGCAACACGGATAAAATTATCCGCATATACTTTTTCCAGATCATGATCCTGTGAAATAATGCCGCAGATGAATCCGATAAATTCATCACTGCTCTTCAGCGGATACTTGGACAGATCAATTAAGCGGATCCGATTGTTAAGCTCATACATTTTACTGGAACTTTTATCTAAATAAACAACATTTCCGGATGCTTCCTTGATTGCTGCATTCGCCTGCTCAAGCAGATATCGTGTTTTTCCTTTTCCCTCGTTGCCGACAACGAACTGAACCATAAGCGGTGCCCTCCTTATTTTCATTAAGCATTGTTCGTATAACAATATTATAGTGTCTGAAGAATGAAATTACAAGTCTTTTAAGCGTTGGTCTGTGTAAGCAGCAGATCCATGTCTTCATAAAGAATTGTTTTATTTGGAGCGTTCATAACAATAGCAATATAAGGAACGCCAAACTGATTTTGTACAGCAAGTGCAAGACAGCTGCCCGCTTCATCCGTTGTACCGGTTTTACCTGCCATAATGGTTACATTTTCCGGAATATCATGCTCGCCGCTCAGATATTTATCTGTAGCATCCAGATTATATGTCCGAAGTTTTCCGTCACTTCCTGTGACTTCAAGCTTGTAAATAGAGTTTTTCATGATATCCGTAATTTCCGTATGCTTTGCTGCTTCATTTAACATCAGATAGACATCATACGGTGTCGTATAGTGTTCTTCATTGTGAAGACCGTGCGGATTTGCAAAATGTGTTCCGGTCATTCCGAGTCTTGCGGCTTCTTCGTTCATGAGAAGGACGAAGCGGTCTACATCCCCGCCGATCTGCCGCGCGATCGCCATCGAGGCGTCATTGGCAGAATAAACCAGAAGTGCGGAAAACAGCTGCTGCATTGTCACAACATCTCCGACTTCCAGACCGGCCATCTGCGATCCGGATTCCATGTTGATATCATCACCGGTTATCGTGACGCGGTCTTCCGGATTTGCATAGCGGATATACAGGATCGCCGTCATGATTTTGGTGATGCTGGCCGGATAAATCCGGTCGTAGATTCCGCTGGAAAACAAAGCCTCATGTGTCTCAAGATTAAAAAGAAGGCCGTGTTCCTGCTGTGACTGAAAACTGACATTCATCAGATCGACATTGTTCTCAGAGACACACAGGTCTTTTGCAAACGGATCTGCAGTTGCCGCCTGTGCCACCTCAGCACCGCGGTCTCCGGGAAGCTGATAGGCCTCCATCAGGTCAAGCGGAGCATCTGTATTGTTAAAATATAAGTATCCGAGGATACCGAGCAGAACCATGATAATTGTAATAAAGACAATCATCATGTTTCGGACCAGTTTTTGCTTTCGTAATTTCCGTGAAGTAGACATGTCATCGCTCCCAGATCATATAGTAGTTGCGGTTTTGCAGTCCGACATTCAGAACAAAGCCGATTCCCATATACATGCAGAACAGAGAAGTCAGACCATAGCTTACAAAAGGAAGCGGCGTACCTGTATTGGGAAACAAACCGGTTGCCACACAAATATTAATAAAACTTTGTATGGCAATCATAGAGGCAACGCCGCTGCATATCAGCGTCCCGGATAAATCCTTCGCCTTTCTACCGGTCAGCAGACACTGCAGCACGATCAGAAATAATAGTAAAATGATGATAAAACATCCGATAAAGCCCAGCTCCTCTCCTGCTACTGCAAAAATAAAGTCATTCTGCAGCTCAGCGACGAAGTTGCCGCGGTTGGACGAAGAGACCTCGTTGTTGTTCAGACCTTTTCCTGTCAGCTGTCCGGATCCGATTGCAGTGATCGAGTTGCGCTGCTGGATGGCGGATTCGGAGTACTCTTCTTCATCACCTTCAAAGAAAGTCATGATACGGTTTTTCTGATATTCTTTTATGATCGGAAGATTCGTCTGTGTGACCAGAAGCAAAAAGATTGCAGCGGCCGGAATAATAATCAGGAGAATGGTTCCGATCCGCCGGTAACTTAAGCCTGCCACATAGATCAGCAGAAAGAAAATCAGCGTAATCGTTATCGTATTTTTCAGATCCGGCTGCATAGCGATCAAAGCCAGCGGAGGAAGCAAAAGCAGAACAGACTTCAGAATACTGCCGGGCGTATTGATGGATTCTTCGTTCTTCATGAAATACATGGCAAAGAATAAAATGAGCAGTATTTTTGCAAGTTCCGTCGGCTGAAACTGAAAGCTTCCGATCTGAAGCCATCTGGATGCACCCTTTCTCGCATCGCCTGTCAGCAGAACGATAACCAGAAAACCAAGATTGACCACGTATAAAATACGTGTAAAGTTCAGGATCCAGCTATAGTCGAACAGTGATATAACGATCATGATAGCCGCCCCTGCAATGGCACCATACATCTGCCTTGACCGCAGTGACGGATCGGCTGAGCCAACCAGCATGATTCCGATCACACTGAGCGCAGCTACCAGAAGGATCAATATAAAATTGTAATCCTTTAACTTATATTGTGACAGCATAAATTATTTCCTCCGGATTATACATTCCGTCAGTCTGTGACAGCGACATTGGAAACGCCGCCTTCTGCTGCATAACCTGTGAGAATCTGTCCTTCGTCTTCTGTGTTGAAGTAGTACTGCAGCACATCACTGGCGACAAGACAGGAGTTCTGCGAACTATAACCATATGCAATACGGATTGCAAATGCGATCGAATCATCGTTGTATGTAGTTGATCCGATAATCAGGGAGTGACTCGGCCGGTTGTTTGCCTCCTGCGCCGTTCCGGTCTTTCCGTAGACTTCAAACGGGAGCAGCATCATGGTTTCATTCTCCTGCATTGCTTCATGCATTCCGGTATGAATTGCATCCCAGATATAAGAAGGAAGTTCCGTCTTTTTTGCGATGGTCGGAGAAAACTCCTTTAACAGATTGCCGTCCGGATCTGTGACCTTGCGAAGAAGATTCAGGTCGTAGCTGACGCCTTCGTTTGCAATGGTAGCGGCGTACCGCGAAAGCTGCGAGGTTGTATACTGATGTGCGCCCTGTCCGATTGCGGAAGGAATTGCCAGATCGTCTGTGACATGCGGCGCTGACTCTGTAATCTGCACATCTGTCTTCTGGTCGAGGGCAAACATGGAGGAATACTTCTGAATTGCCGCAAGGGATGTATTCTGGCTGAAGTTTTCCTCTGAATCCAGACCGAGACGGTATCCGATGGTACAGAAAAAAACGTTGCAGGAATGCTGAATACCACCGATTACATCCAGCTCTCCGTGACCGCTTCTGTACCAGCAGTGCAGCTGGTCGCTCTCATCCAGAATATCCAGACCAAACAGGCCGGTACACTCGATTTCAGTATCCATGTTGATAACGCCTTCGTTCAGGCCG
>CAZRNI010000018.1:0-17617 GCA_964601425.1 uncultured Eubacterium sp.
CAGTTGCAGAAGAAATCGATGATATCGCAGCAATCATCTCTGAGGCTAAGAAGCCGCTCGTAATCGTAGGCGGCGGCGTCCGCTACTCACTGGCAGGCGAAGAAGTTGAGAAGTTCTGCGCAGAGTTCAATATCCCGTTCGGCGAGAGCCAGGGAGGAAAGAGCGCATGCAAGTCCAGCGATCCGTACTGCCTCGGCGGCATCGGCGTCACAGGTACTTCTGCATCCAACAAGATCGCGAAAGACGCTGACTGCGTTATCGCAATCGGAACAAGACTGTCCGACTTCACAACCAGCTCCAAGTGGCTGTTCCAGAATCCGGATGTCAAATTCGTTACCATCAACAACAACCGCTATCATGCATACAAGTATGATGCAGTCAAGGCTGTCGGCGATGCAAAGGTCACTGTTGCAGCACTCGCTGAAGTACTTCGTGCAAAAGGTTACAAGTCCGCATACACAACCGAGATTAAAGATGTCAAGGATGAGTGGGATGCAGAGCTTGAGCGCCTCGGCGGTATCGTATGCGACGGACCGGACTTCGAGCCGATGATCAAGGCAAGAGATCCGAGAACCGTTCCGGAATTCGTAAAGATGTATGGCACATCCCTGACCCAGACAGCTGCACTCGCAACACTGCGTGCATGCATGGGCGAAGATGACATCATCATCACAGCAGGCGGATCACTTCCGAGCTGCAACCAGCGTGTATGGAAGACCGACAAGCGCGGCGGATATCACGCAGAGTACGGATATTCCTGCATGGGCTATGAGATCGGTGCATCTCTCGGCGTTAAGTGGGCAGATCCGGATGTAGAAGAATATACAGTTATTGGTGACTCCAGCTTCCAGATGCTTAACTCTGAGCTCGGAACCATCATGCAGGAGCGCGTTAAGACAAACATCCTTGTCTTCGATAACTGCGGATTTGGCTGCATCAACAACCTGGAAATGACACATGGTATCGGCAGCATTGCGACTGAGTTCCGTTACACAGACGGCAAGAAGCCGACCGGCGATCTTGTTCCGACCAACTATGCACTCATCGGTCAGGCATACGGCATGAAGACCTATACCTGCAAGAGCGTAGAAGAACTCCGTGATGCAATCCTTGATTCCAGAAAACAGGATGTTGCCTGCCTGTTCGATCTGAAGATCGTTCCGAAGACCATGACAGACGGCTATGGTTCCTGGTGGAATGTAGGTCTTGCTGATGTATCCAAGAACCCGGATGTCAACAAGTGCTTCGAAGAACTGAAAGAAGCAAGAGACGCTGCAAGAGTCTATTAAGCGAGGAGAGACATGAACGGGCACAGGACGACTGCGGATTTATCTGCAGCCGCGTACTCCGAGCAAATATGGTGCAAAAGAAAGAGGGAAATGCATGGAACAGAAAGAATTTGGCTATCCGAAATTTGATGACAACGGCGAGATGATTCTTTCTACCTATGACAATGAATACAGCGATATGCTGATGGACACACGTGTTTATCGTATTCCTGCCGGCGAGACCCGCACCTTCGGGCGCGCCGGCGAGGAGTGCGCTGTACTCCTGTTCAACGGTGAAGTTACCTTCGAATTTGAGGGACAGAGCGAAAAGGTTTTCCGCAAAGACATCTGGACGGATGGTCCGTACTGTGTACATGTCTGCGGCGGAAAAGAGATTGTAGTTAAGACCGGCACAGACGCAGAGGTATATGTACAGTACACACACAATGACCAGGAATTTGCCGGCAAGCTGTATCGTCCGGAAGACTGCCCGTGGAAGTTCTCCGGTATCAACAAATACGGCAATGTCGCAAAACGCCGTGTCAATACAATCATCGATCTGGACATCAATCCGAAATCAAATTTTGTCCTTGGAGAAATCATGAACGACCGCGGAAACTGGTGTGGATACCTGCCGCACAGACATCCGCAGCCGGAACTGTATTTCTTCCGTTTTGACCGTCCGGAAGGCTTCGGCGCAAGCTTCCTGGATGACAATGTCTATAAGAGTGTAGACTACAGCTTCTCAGCAATTGCCGGCGAAAAGCTTCATCCGCAGGCACTTGCACCGGGTTATCAGATGTATATCGTCTGGGCGATCCGCCACCTGCCCGGCAATCCGTGGCTGCAGACAGACCGCAACGTTGACGAGCGGTACCTGTGGCTTGATGACGCAACATTCTGATTGACAGCATTCTAATAAAAAAGAAAAAGGAGAATCAAATGTTAGACAAAAATAAAGTAAAACTTGGTATGGCTCCGATTGGCTGGTGCAACGATGATATGCCGGAACTCGGCGCAGAAAACACTTTCCAGCAGATCGTCAGTGAGATGGCTCTGGCAGGATTTACCGGTACAGAAGTAGGAAATAAATATCCGAAGGACAAAGTTGAACTGAAGAAAGCACTTGACCTTCGCGGCATCGAGATCTGCAACCAGTGGTTCACACAGCTTCTGCTGACAGAGCCGTATGAGGTTGTTGAGAAGGCTATGCTGGATCAGATCGACTACATCAAGTACTGCGGCGCAAAAGTTATCGGCGCATCTGAGCAGAGCTACTCCATTCAGGGACTGGATCAGCCGATCCTGACAGGCAAATACATCATGAACGATGAAGAGTGGGAGAAACTCACCAGCGGCATGAACAAGCTCGGCAAGGTTGCAAAAGACGCAGGCATGAAGCTCTGCTTCCACCATCATATGGGCACTGTTGTTCAGACAGAAGAAGAGATCGACCGTTTCATGGATATGACAGATGAGAACGTATACCTGCTGTTTGACTCAGGTCACTGCTCATTTGCTGATATTGATCCGGTTAAGGTTCTGTCCAAATACATTGACCGCACCGCTCACATTCATCTGAAAGACCTTCGCAGAAGCGTTGTCGAAGAATCCAGAAAGAATGAATGGTGCTTCCTGAAGTGCGTCCGCGAGGGCTGCTTCACAGTTCCGGGTGACGGCGATGTTGACTTCAAGCCGATCTTCGATATCATTGAGCAGTCCGGCTACGAAGGCTATGTAGTTGTCGAGGCAGAGCAGGATCCGGCTAAGGCTAATCCGCTTGAGTACGCAATGAAGGCTCGTAAGTACATCGCAGAGAACACAGGCCTTTGATTTTTTCTATTAAATATTAATACATACACATTTAAAAGGCATCGGGTTGACCGGTGCCTTTACTGTATTAGGAGTATGAAAAAGATAATAGACGATTACTTAGTCTTCTCCGCGGTAGTGACGGACTGCGCGAACCAGAGCGTCCACGTTTGCCGGCGGAATGATATACATCAAAGAGTTCTTTCAGGTAAGGTTTGATGAAGGATACAAAATCTTCCTCTGAGAAGAAGGTCGAGGTCTGTGTGCCGAGATCATCACCGTGATGTCCGAGTTTAAAACCGCGCTTAACAGTTTCTTTTGCCATCATGATTTTGTAATCAGTGATAATACGGAAGAAATGATGAATGATTTCCGGTTCTTCCATCATCGTAACCATGAAGTTCTGGATTTTCATCAGATCATACGTTTTTTCCCAGATACCGTTGTATCCGGAAACGACGGTAAGCATCTCACCGGTGTAGCGTTCCTTTTCTTCCAGGGCGTATTTGAACTGCAGATCCATGTCATCGACAACAGGTGCACGGAACTGTTCTACGAACTCCGGTTCATCTTCGATCTCGAGCAGTGGATGTCCGTAATTGAAATAACTTCCTGATTCCGGGTCTACTTCAATTCCCCAAAGGTCAGCGATATGACCGTTTTCCAGTCTTTTTCCACGTCCGTGTTCAATTGCAAAAGCGACCTTTTCCTCATCATCCCAGGCGTGGCTGACCACGTCGTCGAGAGTATAGGTGAACTTATAATGGTTTGTGACATATGCATCGTACTAATCGGGGTCTGTGATGCCTACATATGCGGCACATTCCATTTTCTTTTTGTAGTTTGAGAAATTAAGAATATTAGGAAGATAAGTTGTGTTCTTGCGATGAATAACGTCAAGAACCAGCAGGCAAACGACGCAGGTATTCCGCCTGTTCTGGTTAACGATACGATCGATGATGAGGCTTGTGAGGCACAGGGCGCTCATTACGAGACTTATATCGGAACAGATAACTATCAGGGCGGAACAATTGGCGGACAGTTCGTTGCTGAACAGGATCCGGACATCGCCAATCCGCTTGAATATGCGATAAAGGCGCACAATTATCTCGCAGAATATATAGTGCTCTGATGATTAAGATAAAAGAGATAATGGTACTATTGCCTGAAAAAACCTCAGCCTTTTCAGGAAAATTGTGCAAACAGTATTGAAAAACCGAAGAAATGCGTGTAAAGTATTATACAGTTAGAAACTTGCCGGTTTACATCGGTATTACAAACAATTGATAGGGAAAGAGGTATTGATTATGGCAAAAATTAGAATCGGTCTTCTTGGCGGCGGACGTATCGGCAGACTGCATGGCACAAACCTGCAGAACTTTGTTCCGGATGCAGAAGTAGTTATGCTTGCAGATCCGTTCCTGAATGATGAGATGGCTGCATGGGCAGAGAGCATTGGCATTCCGTGCTGCACAAAGGAAGCGGATGAAGTATTCGCAAACCCGGATGTAGATGCAGTATTTATCTGCTCTTCAACCAACACACACGCTGAATTCATCATCAAGGCTGCAAAAGCAGGAAAGAACATTTTCTGCGAGAAGCCGATCGCTACAGAAGTTGCTGATATTAAAGAAGCTCTGGCAGCTGTTGACGAAGCTGGTGTTAAGCTTCAGGTCGGATTTGTCCGCCGTTTTGACAAACATCATAAAGCAGTTCGTGACTGTGTTGCATCCGGTGAACTCGGCAAGCCGTATGTTGTCAAAGTTACATCCCGCGATCCGGAAGGCCCGCCAATGGCATACATCAAAGTTTCCGGCGGTATCTTCAAGGATATGACCATCCATGATTTCGATATGATCCGCTACCTGTCCGGCAGCGAGGTTACAGAAGTCAATGCAATCGGCGCTGTCCTGACAGATCCGGAATATGCAGACTATGATGATGTTGACACAGCAATCATCACATTCAAGTTTGAGAACGGCGCTCTCGGTGTTATCGATAACTGCCGTACCGCTCCGTACGGATATGACCAGAGAGTCGAAGTACACTGCGAGAAGGGCTGCGTACAGGACAATAACAACCTTGAGAACATGGCATTCGTCAGCACAGGTGCAGGCGTAAGCTCCGCAAAGCCGACATGGTTCTTCCTGGAACGCTACAATGACGCGTTCGTAGCAGAAGAGAAAGAGTTCATCGACTGCATCATCAACGACAAGCCGACACCGGTTAACGGAAATGACGGTCTGCAGCCGGTTCGTATCGCGATCGCTGCTAAGAAGTCTCTTGACGAGGGACGTCCGGTCAAGATGACTGAGATCGAGGGCTGAATTCAATCGTCTGAAAAATGACGCAAACTTAAAAAGAGGCACCGGCATCAGCCGGTGTCTCTTTTTTGAACTTTTCACAGTCAGGGAGGGGTGGGATGTGAGTGACCGTGATCAGTCTTCACCGCGGTAATGACGAATCGCGCGAACCAGCGCGTCTACATTTGCCGGCGGAACGTTGTTCATGATTTCCTGTGCAGGTCCGACGATAAATCCGCCGCCCTTGCCCATCAAATCGATGGTGCGGAGGGTCTCTTCATATACTGTCTCCGGCGGATCAAAGGCAAGCAGCTTCTGTGTGTCGATTCCGCCGTAGAAGATCAGGTCTTTTCCGAATTCCTTTTTCAGGTAGCCCAGATCCATGCACGGCTGGCACGGCTCGAGGACGTCAAGGCCGATCTCGATCAGATGCGGAATATAAGGCGTGATGTTGCCGCAGCTGTGCATCTGAACCGGAATGCCTGCTGAGTGATAGACATCAAACAGCTCTCTGAGGTACGGCTTGATAAAGGATACAAAGTCTTCCTCGGAGAAGAAGGTCGAAACCTGTGTGCCAAGGTCATCGCCGTGGTGGCCGAGCTTGAAGCCGCGCTTAACGGTCTCTTTTGCCATCATGATTTTGTAGTCTGTAATAATGCGGAAGAGGCGGTGAATGGTCTCCGGTTCCTCCATCATTGTGACCATGAAGTTCTGAATCTCCATCAGGTCGTAGGTTTTTTCCCAGATTCCGTTGTAGCCGGAAACGACGGTAAGCATCTGACCGGTGTAGCGTTCTTTTTCCTCAAGCGCGTACTTAAACTGCAGATCCATATCATCAACGACCGGTGCGTGGAACGCGTCCAGAATTTCCGGCTCGTCTTCAATATCAATCAGCGGGTGTCCGTAATTGAAATAGCTTCCTGACTCCGGATCCACTTCAATGCCCCAGAGGTCGGCAATGTGTCCGTTGTCCAGTCTCTTTCCGCGGCCGTGCTCAATCGCGAAGGCGACCTTCTCCTCATCGTCCCAGGCGTGGCTGACAACATCATCAAGTGTGTAGGTGAACTTATAATGATTTGTCACATACGCATCATATTCGTCCGGATCTGTAATGCCGACGTAAGCGGCACATTCCATTTTCTTCTTGTAATTTGAGAAATTAAGAATATTGGGCAGGTATGTAGTGTTTTTGCGATGAATCACATCGAGGACAAGTTGTTCTCTGTCGATTGCCATAAGACGCACTCCTTTCGATTTTGGATAAGCTGGTATTTATAGGTATTATACCGGGGTAAAATTTGTCATACAACACGAATATAGGAGTTAAAATAGCTGAAAATGACAAGAAACAGAAAAAACGCATCGGGTATCGGCTGCATGATTGAAAAATAAAGGATATACGATGTAAAAACCCCATATTTTCTGATCAGATTGAAAATTCTTTCGGAAGGCCTCTCGGCTCGATCTGGATCAGGCAGAGTTCATTGCTCCTCAGCCGGAACTGCAGCTCATACGCGCCGTTGATTTCCACGGTCTGGAAGGAGGTGATCGGCCGGGAAATATTGCTGATATAGTCGGTCTGCTCCATCAGAAGCTCGGAGGGGGCGCCAATCCGGACCCACGTATCATAGGAACTTCCGTGCTCTCTGTCCAGCATCGTCGTCTGGACCGTGTAGGTGTTTTCCGGCATATTTTCCAGAAGGATCTGGTACTCGGCCATTACGTCACCGGCGAGCCAGTCTTCTCCGCGCGTATTGGTTCGCATCTGGTAGATCAGTTCATCGTGCTCATAGTGATAAAGCAGGATGGAAAGCTTATGCTCGCCTTTTGTCACACAGTAGCCCCGTCCCTGCGCGATGCAGTTTTTTTCGAGGGCATGAAGCATGACGTAGGCATAGTATCCGGCTTTTGGGATGCCGTTGGTGGTCAGAAGACCGATTCCGCCGTGAAACAGATCCGGGTTATGCGGCACTTCTTCCATCAGGTCACTTAAGGTCCAGTGTCCCATCGCGTGTACGCGTTCCTGATTGTTCAGGATGTTTTTGACCAGAAACGCAGCTTTGAACAGGGTGTCGTTGCTGTATTCCTGCTGCCAGTCGGTTGAACTCCAGTGCGAAATATAAACAGGCAGGTTTTCAAATCCCTGTACCTTCAGATACTGGCTGAGTTCTGTGAGCGCTTTGTCCAGGTAGTCCGGATCCTCAGAGTGCGGCGTGGGCGGCTCATGCTGGAACCGCGTGCTCTGCATCACGGCGGCGCCGTCCGTGAAATGATAGAGCCCGTGGAAGGTTTCCAGAGAGAGAAAGTCCGGCATGCAGTTCTGGGTTCTGCACAGATTCAGGTACCAGGAAAAACGCTGGAATTTCTGCGAAAGGATCAGGGCCAGATCATTGTTGATGCCGAAAGCGAGCGCGGGGCTGACTGCTTTCACTGCATTGTACGCGGTGCGGTACAGATCCCACCAGTCTTCTCTGGTGAGGGTGTTGTAAAAGACAAATTTTGAGCTGAAGACCTCAAACCGCCAGGAAGAAACCCGGTTGAGTCCATAGCGGACGGTACAGTGCTTAACAAATTCAAAGACAAGAAGATGCCATTTTTTGAGGCTGTTTGTTCCGCACGGGTAAGAATGATGGTTATAATAAGATGTTTTATCTTTGGCCAGTGCTTCCGGCAGAAATCCCAGTTCCAGATGCAGATTCAGACCTTCCTGCAGGACGAGAAAATCAAACAGCATATCTGTATAAGTAAAGTTGAAGGCAGGCGTCCCGTCCGGGAGTTCCCTGTAGATCTGCATGTCGTCGTCAAATATTCCGTGAAACCGGATCGAGCGGAACCCGAGTTCCCGGCGGGCCCGGTGGATCTGCTGCTGCAGCGGAGCCAGCAGTGCTTCCTTTGCCCATCCGACATTCAGAAGCTCCTGCCAGGTATTGCTCGCAGGATGTCCCTTCTTTGTGTAGTCGACGCGGATTTCACTGTGCTCGGTTCTGGAAGTATGAAAAATACGGAAATTTTTCTGCTCGGATGAGGCGAACAGCAGCAGAGAGTCAAGAACATATTCATTTTCCTTTGATTCTTCGTTCACCATGTCCTGAATCGGAACAGACTGCTTCTTTCTGTACTGCAGCGGCGTTTTTCCATAATACTTCCTGAAATTTGAGATCAGTCCCGAGGTATCGGTAAATCCGTTTCTGAGCGCGATCTCAGCGATGGAATCATTCGTCATGATAATGTCGTTGCGCGCGTGGGCGAGTCGGATCAGACGGAGATACGAGCTGACGGACATGCCGGTTTTTTTCTGGAAAATGCTCATGAGTGTGCGGGGGGAGAGGTACAGTGCCTGCCCGATCGAAGCCGCGGTGAGCGATTCCGCGTAGTTCTGGTCGATGTATTCGATCGCCTGAATGACGCGGTCATCGAGCAGTTCCGGGTTGTTCACGCGCGCACCTTCCTGCAGCAGAAAGTTCTTATTGAGGATGGCAAGAATCTGAAGGGCGTAGCTGTTGATCTGATAATCGTTTGCGATTGAATCCTGAACATGCAGCAGAAACATATCCGCGATCAGAGAGCGGAGCGTGTCATAGTACCGATGGGGCTTTGAGTCATCGGTTGAGCAGCACTGAAAATAGATTTGCTGCTGCTTCGGCGCGCCGGCATTCAGAAATCCCGGGTGGATAAACATGGAGAGAACTCTGGAATTGCCCGAGTCAATAAAGTGGAGTTCATATGGATTAAAGAGAATAAAGTCCCCTGTCGTCAGCTCATAATGTGTGTCCTGGATCGAACAGGAAAGGTTGCCGGTCAGGACATACAGAATTTCGAGCGACTTATTCCACATCGCCTTATATTCCAGATCGCGCTTCAATTCAAAGTGCACATTTCCGTTTTCTGCGAATAAATCCCATAAAATCATTCGAAATTACCCCTTAAAAAATATGCTGAGTTCATTATATAAGAAAATTTTGCTCTTGAGAAGTTAGCAGCTTGATAAAAAGGTGTGTAATTCTAATAATTTCAGAAATCCGACTCGCGAATCCGTCAGCCTTTTTGGAGAAATCCTGATTTTTGCATTCAACCATGCCAAAATCCTACATTTTACACAGGCACACAAGCAGCTGTTTGAAAAAAACACGTCAAAAAACCAAATTAATTGGAATGATAAGCGTATAAAAACCATTTAATAAACCCTATAATACGTGCTAAATAAAACGAAAGAGAGGAGCCGGAACCGATGCACATGAGCTGGAAAGAAAAACTGGAACGTGTAGCGGAACCGTCGTTTCCGGATAAAACAGACTGGAACATTGCTTCTGTCGGAAGTGGTGACATCGTCGAAAAATGTCACCAGGCAGCATACCGGAAAGTCGGTTTTCACACAGAGGCGATTTTCTCCAGAAAAAGGGAAAAAGCACAGCGCGTGGCTGATCATTACGAAATCCCTAAGGTTTATACAGACTGGGAGAAGATGCTGGAGGACCCCGCAATCGATATTGTCGATATCGCGCTGCCGCCGCACATGCAGCTTGAAGTTGTCAGAAAGTGCTGCCGCGAGAATGATCATATTAGAGGAATCCTTTGTCAGAAGCCTGCAGCGATGTGCGCGAAAGACGCGGTGGAGATCGGACGGCTCTGCAGGGAAGCAGGCATTACCGTCGCGGTGAACCACAACATGCGGTTTGACCAGTCCATCAGAGCACTGAAGTACACCCTGGAGGAGGGCCTCCTCGGAAAGCCGGTGCTGGCCACAATCGAGATGCGGGCAAGATCCGAGTGGCAGCGGTTTTATGAACAATACGGGATGCTGGAGATCTTCAATATGGGGATTCACCATATCGATACGATCCGTCATCTCTTTGGAGATCCGGAAAAGATCACGGCAGTATACAGCAGGAACCCGCAGGTGGACTTCCCGCACAACGACGGGTTTTCTCAGTACAATCTGATCTATCCCGAAGGCTTCTTCGCGAGTGTCCTGGATGATGATTTTGCGGGACCGAAGGAAGAGACCGGCTGCGCGCAGGATATCTACATTAAGTGGAGGGTTGAAGGCACGGACGGCCAGGCCCAGGGAACAATCGGCTGGCCTTTCTTCCCGGAACGGATCCCGAGTATGTTCCGGATCACTTCGAAAAAAATCGGACGGGGATGGGTTACACCCATGTGGGAGACAACCTGGTTTCCGGACGCATTTGCAGGAACAATGGCAGATCTTCTGATCGCGGTGGAGAATGGTGCACAGCCCTCGATCCGGCCGGAAGACAGCGCAAAAACACTGGCCTGTGTAGAGGCCTGCTACAGATCCGCAAAAGAAGAGCGGACCATCTACCTGAAAGAGACAGACCCGCTGCAGCAGTTGTAACGGTTCGGGAGTTTCCCGAAACGGTAACTGATATAAAGAGATACAAAAGAGAAAAAGACAACAAACCAAGAAAACACAAAACAAAGCAGGAGGGAAGCAAAATGTTAAGAGTAGGCGTTATCGGAACAGGTTCCATGGGAACACAGCACTTTCTGAGATTGATGAATGTCATCAATAACGCTACGGTTACCGCAGTCTCAGATATCAATGAGGCACACGCAAAAGAGATCATCGCTCCTTATGACGGCGTCCGCTACATCGCAGATCCGATCGAGCTGATCCGTGACCCGGAAGTTGATGCAGTCGTTATCGTCAGCGCAGATCCGACACACGAGGAGTTCTGTCTGGAAGCGCTTGCACAGAAAAAGTTCATCTTCTGTGAGAAGCCGCTCTCAGCATCTGCAGAAGGCGCGAAGAAGGTTGTCGACGCCGAGATCGCAGGCGGAAAGCGCCTGATCCAGCTCGGATTCAACCGTCGTTTCGATCCTGCTTACGAAGAGCTCAAAGAGATCGTCGTTTCCGGCAAGCTGGGCGCTCCGCTCGTAGCACACTGCGCACACCGCAACGCCAATTATCCGGAAGCATTCGATGATGTCGTAGCAGTCACGGGAACAGCGATTCACGAGATCGATACCATGGCATGGCTGGTCGGTGATTACTTCACCAAGGCACAGGTCATTTTCCCGAAGACATCTAAGCATTCCAAAAACGAAAACCTGCATGATCCGCAGATCGTTATTCTTACCACTTCTTCAGGGATGGTTATCACCTGCGAGATCTGGGTCAACTGCCAGTACGCTTACGATATCCGCTGCGAGGTCCTCTGTGAGGACGGAACCGCAACTCTCCCGCGTCACGCACGTGTAGAGGTCTGCACAGCGAATCAGAAATACAACGGCATGACATCAGATGGTCTCGGCTTCTTTGCAGAGGCTTACAACAGAGAGTTCCAGGCATGGGTAGACGCATGCAACGCCGATACCTACTGTGCGGCAGCAGCATCTGCATGGGACGGTTACTGCGCGGCGGTTACAACCGATTCCTGCCTGAAGTCCCAGAAGAGCGGAGCGATCGAAGCAGTACCGCTTACCGACCGCCCGGCATTTTATCAGGCCTGAACCGCCACTTTTCCCCTTTGACAGGCGTATGCATTGAGCATCTGCATTCCGGATTCGGACAGATGCAGGTGCTTGGTGACCTGCCTGTGTAAAAAGGAAACTGGTTTGTGCATAAGAGGAAAGAGGAGGAAGAACATTGGGTGAAGCAAAACTACTGGAAATGAGGGACATTACAGTTGAATTTCCGGGTGTCAAAGCCCTTGACAAGGTACACTTCGACCTGGAGCGCGGCGAAGTTCATGCGCTGATGGGAGAAAACGGCGCCGGAAAATCAACGATCATGAAAGTCCTGGCCGGCGTAAATGACATGTACACCGGTACCGTCATTTACAAGGGCGAAGAGATTGAGTGCAGAGATATCAAGGTTCAGCAGGAACGTGGAATCAGCATTATCTTTCAGGAGACCAACCTTCTCAGAAACTTAAGCGTCGCTGAGAACATTTTCCTGGGCAGATTTCCGAAGATGGCAAACGGACAGATCGACTGGAAAAAGATGTACGCGGACACCAGAAAGCTTCTGGACATGGTACATTCTCCGGTTTCAGAAAAGGCGCTGGTTTCCAAGCTTTCCATCGGCCAGATGCAGATGGTAGAGATCGCGAAAGCACTCTCCTTCGACGCCGAGATCATCATCATGGATGAGCCGACCTCGGCGCTGACCGAAACAGAAGTTGAGGCACTTTTCGGGATCGTCAAGGAGCTCCAGCAGCGGAACGTCGGCGTTGTTTATATCTCACACAGACTGGAAGAAATCATCCGGATCTGCGACAGAGTTACGATTTTCCGTGACGGAACCTACGTGACGACAGAGGATGTCGCCGGTGTTGATACCGATCAGCTCGCGAGACTGATGGTCGGCCGCGAGATCTCCGAGCAGTATCCGAAGGTTCAGGTGGAGCCCG
Source organism: uncultured Eubacterium sp. (assembly GCA_964601425.1). Classification (GTDB taxonomy): domain Bacteria; phylum Bacillota; class Clostridia; order Lachnospirales; family Lachnospiraceae; genus CADBRN01. Next base: position 12,760 of record CAZRNI010000018.1, read on the forward strand.
GCGAAGTTGCTCTGGAAGTGCGCAATATGAATCAGGCACCGCTCCTTCAGAATGTCTCGTTCACGGCAAAAAGAGGTGAGATCGTCGGATTCTACGGACTGATGGGCGCCGGACGGACCGAGACGATGCGCGCGGTATTCGGCGCGGACGCCTTCGACAGCGGCCAGATCCTGATCGACGGAAAAGAAGTAAAGATCAGCAACTGTGATGACGCGAAAAAGCGAGGCATCGCACTTCTGACGGAAGACCGGAAGCAGCAGGGACTGATCCTCGATTTCTCAATTCAGGATAATATCTCCCTTGTCAACTTCAAGAAGGTGTCCGGAAAATGGGGCATCAGCCCGGCACAGGAACAGAAGAACGCAGGTGCGCTCGCGGAGTCTGTCAAGGTCAAGATGCCGTCCCTGAAGCAGAAGGTCAAACTGCTTTCAGGCGGTAACCAGCAGAAAGTAGTCATTTCAAAATGGCTGAACGCGGATCCGGAAATCCTGATTTTCGATGAGCCGACCAGAGGAATCGACGTCGGCGCAAAGGTTGAGATCTACAAGATCATGAATCAGATGAAGCAGGAGGGCAAATCAGTCATTATGATTTCCTCCGAACTGCCGGAAGCAATCGGCGTCAGCGACAGACTGTATGTCATGCGGAACGGAGAAGTTGTTCACTGCTTTGATTCACTTAAGGGAGTCACGGAAGATGACGTCATTCAGTATGCGGCAGGAAATGCCTGAGGAGGAGAGGATACTACTATGAATGCTGAGAAAAAAAGAAAAATCAATCTTGATTCGTTTACCACACCGCTGGTGCTGATAGTTCTGATTATCGTACTGTCCATCATGAAGCCGGTCTTCATGACAGGAAATAACCTCATCAATATCGCGCAGCAGGTAACCGTTAACGCGATCGTCTCAATCGGTATGACGCTCGTCATCCTGACCGGCGGTATCGACCTCTCGGTCGGTTCTGTCATCGGTCTGGCCGGCATCATCATGGGTATCATGATGAAGGCAAACATTCCGGTCGCGATCGCCATGATCGCCGGACTTGCCATCGGCCTGATCTGCGGACTTCTGAACGGCGTGCTTGTCACATACGGAAAGCTTCCTCCTTTCATCGCGACACTGGGTGTCATGAACATGGCCCGCGCCGCAGCGCTCGTCATCAGTAAGGGCGGCAATATGTCGGCATTCCCGGCAAGCTTCACCTGGATCGGTATCGGTACGGTGCCCGGAACGGCAATCCCCGTACAGGTCATCTTCATGATCATCCTGTACGCAGTTACCTACTATCTGCTCCGCTACCGCGCGACCGGCCGCTACATCTACGCGATCGGCGGAAACAAGGAAGTCACAAGACTTTCCGGTATCAATATCAAAAAGTATGAAATCGTAGCCTACACCCTGAGCGGCCTGACAGCAGCGATCGCCAGCATCGTCCTGACAGCGAAGCTGAACGCGGCACAGCCGACAGCCGGACAGAACTACGAGCTGGATGCCGTCGCGGCGGTTGTCATCGGCGGAACATCTCTGACAGGCGGCGTCGGAAACATCTGGGGATCCATCCTCGGCGCAGTCATCATCGGCGTCATCCGCAACGGTCTGAACCTGCTCAACGCAAGTTCCTACCTGCAGCAGGGTATCATCGGCCTGGTCATCATTCTGGCAGTCCTGATGGATACCATGCGCAAGAAATCCTGATCTGTCACAGAAAACGTAAATCACAGTGATAAACGGAGATATCCCGTGCGGAAACATAACGGGTTCATCTTAAATAAAAACCATCAAGAAAAAGGAGAGCAAAAATGAAGAAAAAACTGTTATCAATGATCATGGCAGTCGGTATGGCAGCAACCCTGTTCGGATGCGGCGGAAGCTCTGATTCCGCATCCTCCGCGGCAGCGTCCGCAGCATCATCTGCAGCATCATCTGCAGCAGTCTCTGAGGCAGCGTCTTCTGCATCTGAGGGCGGTGAGGCAGCAGCACCGAAGTCCGGCGACAAGTACCGCATCGGTTACGTCTGCAAGCATCAGCTCGACGAGTTCATGCAGACCCTGCGCAAAGGTGCTGAGGAGTACGCTCCGGAAGCAGGCGTTGATCTGACATTCATGTCCACAGAGAAGCACTCTGACGTTGAGAAGCAGGTACAGCTGGTTGATGATATGATCACACAGGATTTTGACGCGATTATCCTGGTCGCGACAGATCCGACCGCTCTGATCCCGTCCATCAAGAAGGCAAACGATGCCGGCATCCCGATAGTCCTGGTTAACGATACCATCGACGACGAGGCATGCGAGGCACAGGGCGCTCATTATGAGACCTACATCGGAACGGATAACTACGAAGGCGGAACAATCGGCGGCGAGTTCGTTGCAGCAAGATATCCGGACGGCGCAAAGGTTGCGATCGTTGCAGGTACACCCGGAAACCCGGCAGGCGACGCACGTGTAGACGGATTCAAAGAGGCCCTTGCGGCAAACAACGATAAGTGTGAAGTCGTAGCAGAGCAGCCGACAGACTGGTCCCGTGACCAGGGCTACAGCGTTATGCAGAACATCCTGACAGCAAACCCGGACATCGACATCGTTTACTGCCCGGCAGACCTGATCGCACTGGGTGCTGCTGAGGCCATTTCCCAGAAGGGCCTGACAGACCAGATCAAGGTTCTCGGATTCGACGGATCCTCTGAGGCAGTTGAGGCAGCTAAGAGCGGAGACAGCCCGATCATCGGTTCTGTTGCTCAGTTCCCGGCAGATATGTCCAAGGTGGCAATCGACGCCTGCAAGACAATCCTTGAGGGCGGCACAGTTGATAAAGTTATCCACACAGACGTAAAGGTTCTTCCGGAAGAGTAAAGAAACGGATGATCCTGCAGCGTATATGAATCATTAATCGACAGGCAGGCAGGTTTCTCTTTCTACCCGGGGCGGCAGCAAAGAGTGCTGCCTGCCTGCTTTATGGAAAAAGGAGCGGACATATGCTGAAGAACTGTAAATTTGCAATCGCACCGATTAACTGGACAAATGACGATATGCCGCAGCTCGGCGGGGACCGTACCTTTGAGCAGATGATTTCAGAGGCCGCGCTCGCCGGATACGAAGGAACCGAGATCGGCGGAAAATTTCCGACGGACCCGGCCGTGCTGAAGGCTGCGCTTGACTTAAGAGGGATGCAGATCACTTCCCAGTGGTTTTCCTCTTTTCTCTGCTCAGAGTCTTATGAGTCAAATGAAGAGCGATTTATCGCGCAGCTTGATTTTCTGGAGCAGCTCGGCGCAAAGATGATCAATGTCTGTGAACTGACCAGATGTCTGTTCGCACAGACCTGCTCGATGTTTGATGAAAAGAATAAGCCGGTCGCTTCGGACGAGGAGTGGGAGGCACTCTGCACAGGTCTGAACCGCCTCGGAAAGATCGCGGCAGACCGCGGATTCAGACTTTGCTTCCATCATCATATGGCGACGGTCGTACAGACATTTGAAGAGACAAAGCGCCTGATGGACAACACAGACCCTGCCTGTGTCAATCTGGTTTTTGACACGGGACATTTCAAGTTTGCCGGCGTGGATCCTGTAGAAGCGGCTGAAAGCTTTGCGGACCGCATCGCGTATGTGCACCTGAAGGACATCCGCGCGGACAAAATGGAGCAGGCTTACCGGGAAGGCTTCGCCTTCCGGCAGTCCGTGCTGGAGGGATGCTTTACCGTTCCCGGCGACGGATGCGTTGACTATCCCGCGTTTTTCAAGGTGCTGGAAAAGGCCGGCTATGAGGGCTGGATGGAAGTAGAGGCGGAACAGGATCCTGACATCGCGAATCCATTCGAGTATGCGCTGAAAGCCAGAGAATATCTGCGGGAGCTGATCGGCAGATAACGGCAGATTCTACCTGAAGTTACCCAAAAAACAGGGAGAGTGTTTGTTAGAAAAATAACCAATCGCAAGATTTTAAAGGTTTGAAAAAACGGCAGTTTGAAACTGCCGTTTTTTTGGTCGAAAGGCGGCAAAAAAAATATTGTTTGAAAATCAAAACATTGTATAATAAAGTCATGGTTAGCAAGTCGAAACAAGTACGATTTGGAGGTTGAACATGAGAGCATTTTACGTTGAAGCTGAACATTGCCCGAAGCCCGGGTACGTTCTTTCCGAGCGCGAGGCATCCACAGGAAGAGCACTGCGCGGAAATCAGATCTGGAAAAACATTCGCGGTTCCGTCCAGGATCGTCCGATGCCGGTCTGCGGTGACAGCCAGGTTCTTCTGAAAGTCGGCGCTGCAGGTATCTGCGGTACAGACGTACACCTTCTCCGCAAGGATGAAGAAGGCTATTCCATGTATGACGGACACAGCAAATATCCGATCATCACAGGACATGAGTTCTCCGGTGAGATTGTAGAAGTTGGCAAAAATGTACAGAAGCTGAAAGTCGGCGACCTGGTCAGTGTTGAGTCCATGCACTGGTGCGGCAAGTGCGACGCCTGCAGACGCGGATTCTTCAACCAGTGCCTTGATCTGGAAGAACCGGGACTTACCTATGACGGCGGCTTCGCAGAGTATGCAACTGTTGATGAGAAATACTGCTATCCGCTGAACGCGATCGCTGAGTACTACGGCGGCGACAAGATGACAGCATTCGAGCTTGGCGCGATGATCGAGCCGACAGGTGTTGCTTACAACGGTCTGTTTGTCCGCGGCGAAGGCGTACGTCCGGGCGGACATGTATGCGTATTCGGATGCGGCCCGATCGGTCTGGCAGCAATCCAGCTGATGAAGACTTCCGGCGCAGGCAAACTGATCGCAGTCGAGAGCGTTCCGGAGCGTGTAGAACTGGCTAAGGCATGCGGCGCTGACGTAGTCATCGATCCG
>CAZRNI010000019.1:0-2674 GCA_964601425.1 uncultured Eubacterium sp.
GGATGTGTTGTGCGTCAGATTACCAAGAAAGATATTGCTGATACCTACAAGGTGCGAATTGCACTGGAATCTATGGCGATTACGGATGCGATTCAAAAAGACGACCCGGAACTGATCACAACCATGCGGGAGCATCTGGAACAGATGATCGCGGCTGCAGAGACAGGAGATATCAGGCAGTTTGTTGAACATGATGTCCAGTTCCATGAGGCATTCATAAATTGTTCAGATAACGGGATGATGAAACGGCTCTGGGAACAGTGCTATGTACATGATAATACAAAAGTGTCCGCAATTCTGTCAGGGGATTCGATGATTGAGCTGGCAAAGCGGCATGAACTGCTGCTGAATGCCATCGAGAGCAGAGATGAGACACTCGGAAAACAGGAGATTTATATGCATTTTACCATGCTGCTGAACAGTCTGGAGGCAGCGGATGCATAAAAGCATACGAATTATAAGAAACTAACAAAATTCAAAAATGCTGTATGGAATGATAAAAGTCCATACAGCATTTTTTTACAGATCGGAGATCGCGATTTACTATTTGCGCAGCAGAAGCAGTGACAGAAGATACTGTTCCGCTGTACGAGGATCATCCGGATCACCTGAGAGAATGGAATGAATTTTCTTCAGACGCAGATGCATGGTGTTTCGGTGAATGAACAGACTGTCGGATGCGCGCGTGACAGAGTTTCCGCAGATGTAATAAGTATACAGCGTTTTCAGCAGCTCATCTGTTGATTTCGCATCTGCTTCGGCCAGCCGCAGAATATCCGGATGGATCAGGGCGCGACCGTCCGGGAGACTTTGGCAGATATCTATAATATATGCCGGCAGATGTGATCCGGTGTCAAGCGAATCAAGATGCAGCTGTTCTGCGCGGTGAAGTGCCCATTGTGCCTGCCTGAAATATTCAGCTGCCGCATCCAGTGAATGGAACGGAAGGCTGATGCCGGCAAGGCATTCGTCCAGTGCGCGGACAGAACTGCCAAAAGCAGAGATCTGTTTCGGATAGGATTTGCCCAGGTGCCGGAGGACTGCCAGATAGTTATTTACGTCGATACAGCAGTGAGAAGTATCTGTCAGCTGCAGGGAGGCATCCTGCAGGACAGAGGGCGGACATCCGGGTTTCGCGTCAATGCAGATAATCTGATAATAATCGTCATAGTCCCATCCACATTCATGCAGACGCGCGTCCAGATCGGGAACAGAACGCGCATCCTGATGCAGCTGCTGATAAAACCAGGCAGACAGAGGATGTGTCGCCTGCGGCATTTCGGAATAGTATTGATAATAGGTCTGAACTGCTGAGACGATCGTCCGGAATACGGGAAAATATCCCGGCTGGAAACGCCGTTCTTTTTCGTAGGATACCAGGACGGCTGCAGGGTGACTGCCAAAATAAACCGGACTCGCCAGGAATGTCTGCAGTGGATTGAAGCGGTAAGAGCGGCAGACCGGTTCGTCATCCGCTCCGGCAAGAACGTGCTGCAGGATTTCTCTGACGGAAGGTCCGGGCAGTCTCAGATCATAATCTTCCGTGCGCTGATAAATGGTTCCGTTTTTCAAAAAGACAGCCATCGGAAAGGGAAATTCTTTCTGTGCTTCCTGAAACAGACCCGCAGGCGAATGGTCTTTTTGAATGCGGCTGAAAAGTCCGGTTTCCCACTCAGAATAATGTTCAATCATGGTGTTTCCGTAATTCCAGACTTCTGCCGGGGAAATTGTCGGAAAGAGAATCCGGTCACTTTCGTGCTGCAGAACAGAGTGGAAGCCGCTCAAGTTTGTTAATTCGTCACCGGAAAAGATCCGTGCAGTTTCTTCTTCGCGGTCCGCTGCATCTGAAGAAAAGGCAAGCGCAGAGATTTCAGCAGCTGTCCGGCTGATCATATAAGAGAGTTCGATTCCTTCCCGGTCAAACCAGTCTTTGAAATTCCAGAGTGAAAAAAGCATGCAGTGCCTCCATGCGCAATTTGCATTATATTACAGTTCATCTTTTTGAAATTATTATAAAACCCGCACAAAAATTCGTCAATTTCATAACAATTAAATCAATGCACAATATGCGGATGTAGACTGTGCGCAAAATCCATATAAAAACAGCGGTTCAGTGCTAAAATTTATATATTATCGATCATATATCATATATAATAGATGGAAGTGCCAATTCATGCACAGGAACCTGACGAAAAATAGCGGATATGAACGATGTTGCAGGGAGACGTATTTTTTATAATACAGACAAATCTTTCTGGAAGAGGAGGTAATATTGTGAGCAATACGTCAAATGAAAAAACCAGTTACATTGGCAAAACACCTACTCGTGTAGATGCGTATGACAAGGCAACTGGCAAGGGGCTGTTTGCAAGTGATTATTATAAGTTCATTCCGGATCTGCTGTATATTAAGATCCTGCGCAGTCCGGTCGCACATTGTAAGATCACAAAACTTGACTTAAGCAAAGCGGAAGCGATGCCGGGTGTTGCGAAAATTTTTACGATGGAGCGTTCTCCGTTCCACATGGAAAGACTTCCGGAGTCTGTCCGCTTTCCGATTGACGGTGAGTGTATCTGGGCAGGTCAGCCGATCGCAATCGTTGCTGCAGAGAGCGTTGAACTTGCAGAGGACGCAGTGAATGCGATTGAACTCGAATATGAGCAGCTGCCGCATA
>CAZRNI010000019.1:2684-4471 GCA_964601425.1 uncultured Eubacterium sp.
ATCCTGACCGTCTATGAGGCACTTGATCCGAATCCGAAGTCCATTATCGACCCGGCTTCCGGTCATGGCGACGGTACAGTTGATGCTTCCAACCCGTGGGCAGGTATCGGACGTCTGGATGTTGTTGAAAGCAAATATACAGGTGAGGGTGTATCTCCGAATATCGTCGGTAACTATGTTCTCGACAAGGGAAATACAGAAGAGGCGATGGCAAAAGCAGATGTTGTTGTCGAACGCGAATTCTGTATGGACAGAAGAACACACTGCCAGCTTGAGCTCGCAACGGCAATCTGCAAATACGGATCAGATGACAGCATTACGGTATACGGAAGCGGCTGCGGCGTTCACGGTGTAATCAAGTCCGCGCTGGTTAACATCTTCGAAGTACCGGAGACAAAGGTTCGTACGATTCAGCCGTACATCGGCGGTTCCTTCGGCGGGCGTCTTACACCGTACGTTGAAGTACTCTGTGCAATGATGTCCCTGTATCTGAAGAGAAGCTGCTCCTATCAGTACACCCGTGCAGAGCAGTTCACAGGATCTCCGCACGCATGGCCGGTTTATTCCCGCGTTAAATTCGGAGCAACCAAAGACGGCCGCGTCATCGCACAGGATTATGACTGCGTAGAAGAAGTCGGCGCAATCCAGAATAACGTTTCCTACACCGGACGCCTTTCATCTTCCGGCGCTGTCTGTGTCTATGATATCGACAACATTCACATGGATACAGCAGCTGTTGTAACAAATACAATGCCGGTCGGACCGTACCGCGGACTCGGATGTCCGGAGTCTGAATTTGGTATGGAGTGCATGATGAACGAGCTGGCAGACGAGCTCGGTATGAGTGCAGTTGAACTCCGCGCAAAGAACTTTATCAAAAACGGCGGCGAGAACGGATACGGCGAGCGGATTACATCCATCGGCGTTGAGAAATGTCTCCGTGCATGTGCAGAAAAAATCGATCTTGACACACCTTCCGTTCAGGATGGTTCCGTATGGAAACGCGGCAAAGGCTGCGCGGTCGGCGGCAAGCAGAACACACCGCTCGGACGTGCAGAGGCAGTCGTCCGCTACTACAGCGATTCCAGCGTAGAAGTTATGATCAGCTGCGACGAGAACGGCATGGGTGCTACAACGGTTATGGCACAGATCGCAGCCAGCGTTCTGGAACTGCCGATTGAAAAGATCAAAGTGATCAAGGGTGATACACTCGTTACTCCGTTTGATAACTATTCTGCTTCTTCCCGTACGACCTATACAACCGGTAATGCTGTTAAGATTGCAGCCGAGGAAGTCGTTGATAAGCTGCAGGAAGCAGCAGCCAGAGAGGTCGGCGTACATAAGAGCAAAGTAATTATCCACGGCGACAAGGCAACCATTCTGGGTTCGGATATCCAGGAGATTGAACTTTCCACTCTTTTCAAGAACACATCGCCGTACGCACAGGGCAACTGGGGCCTGCAGAGATTTTCACCGGTCGTCGGACACGGCGTATTTTGTCCGGCACCGATCCGTTCCTGGGGACATGACGGACTGACCAAGCGTATGTGGAACTGGTTCCAGTATGCTGCAGCAGCAATTGAGATTGCAGTTAACGAGGAAACCGGACAGATTAAACTGCTTCAGGTTGCCTGCTCTGCAGATACAGGAAATCCGATCAACCCGAAGATGGTCGAGGGACAGATCGAAGGCGGCGTCATCCTGGCAGCAGGATATGTCCTTCAGGAAGGATGCATTTTCACAGACAAGACCGGCTCGGTTGCAAATACGGGACTTTCTGATTACCG
>CAZRNI010000019.1:4481-17465 GCA_964601425.1 uncultured Eubacterium sp.
TCCGGATCCGCTTCCGGACGGACCGTTCGGTGCAAAGGGTATGGCAGAGTCCATCACAATTCCGATCGCACCGGCGATCTGCGAAGGTCTTTACAATGCAGTCGGCATCCGTCCGACATACTTCCCGATGACGGCAGAGCGTATTCTCGCACTGATTAAAGAGAAGAAAGCTAAGGAGGTGTCTGCACAGTGAATAAATTTGAGAACAGAATTATTGTTTCATTTGAAGTGAACGGCAAACCGGTAGAACTGATGGTAGAGCCGAACAGAACACTTCTGGATGTACTGCGTGAAGATCTTGGCCTGACAGGCGTCAAGCACGGATGCGACGACTCGAACTGCGGCGTCTGCACAGTTATTATGGACGGCAAGGCAGTCAAATCCTGTTCCATCCTGATCGGCCAGGCAGAGGGAACAAAGGTTACGACAATCGAAGGACTCGAGGGCGAAAACGGCCTCCATCCGCTGCAGCAGGCATTTATCGATCATTTTGCAATTCAGTGCGGATTCTGCACACCGGGCATGATCCTCTCTGCAAAGGCACTGCTGGATGAAAATCCGAATGCGACAGAAGAGGATATCCGTGAAGCAATGCACGGCAACATGTGCCGCTGCACCGGCTACAAGAAGATCATTGAAGCGATCGAAGCTGCACGTGATCAGATGAATGCACAGGCGTAAAGGGGGAAATAGATTATGACAATGAAATTTGATAAATATTTTCGTCCCGGAACCCTGGAAGAGGCATTTCAGCTCTTACAGGAGTATGGAGATGACTGTAAGATCGTTGCAGGCGGAACGGATGTTGTCAGCAGTCTGAAAGCACAGATTCTCAAGGTAAAAGCGATCATCGATATCTCTGCAATTCCGGAGCTGAAAGAAGTAAAGGTAGAAGATGACAAAGCAGTGATCGGCGCAACACATGATCTGATGAGTCTTTCCAAAATGCCGGAACTGTGTGACAGCGAGTGGGAGATCGTAGCAGAGTGCGCAGGCCATGTTTCCAGTACCCAGATCCGCAACCGTGCGACCCTGGGCGGAAATAACTGCAACGCTTCACCGAGTGCTGATACGACACCGGGTCTCCTGATCTCGGATGCAGTCGTAAATGTAATGGGCAAAGACGGCGCCCGTGATATTCCGATTGATGAATTCTTTGTCGGACCCGGCAAAACAGTTCTGAAACCGGGCGAAGTTGTTGTCAGCTTCACACTGCCGAAGCAGGGTGACAGATGCGAAGCTGCTTATCACAAGCATGCGATCCGCGGCGATACAGATATTTCTATCGTATGCGTTGGTGTCAGAATCGGACTTGATGAGAATAACAGCGTATACAAGGCACGTGTAGCACTCGGTGCCGTTGCACCGACGCCGCTTCGCGCATACGAAGTTGAGAAATATCTTGTCGGCAAGAAGCTGACAGATGATGTGATTGAGGAAGCAGCAAAGATGGCATCAGAATCCATTAAACCGATTTCCGATGTCAGAGGTTCTGCTGAATACAGAAAAGAAATGGTTTATGTGAATATGAAACACATGATCCGGGAAGCTGTTTCGAAAATCAATCAATAATGTAATTGTTTTTACCCACTTAAGTAGCGCAGGGTCTGTCATACAGTCCCTGTGCTGCATTTTTGTATTTAAGAGGAATGCTTATGAAAAAGAGAGTTATCTGGTACCTTGCCGGCATTGTGGTTATGTCGCTGGGCCTGTCGCTGAATGTAAAGAGTCATCTCGGCGTTGCGCCGATTCTTACGGTTCCGCGTGTCCTGTCAGGACTGCTGCAGTGGGAATTTTCCAATATGCTGTTTCTGTTTTATGCGGGATTTATTGTGCTGCAGTTTGTGCTCCTGCCGAAGAAGTTCAGGCTGTTTGATCTGATTCAGTTTCCGGTCGGATTCGGGATTACCAGGCTTGTGGCGGCTTTTACGAATCTGATACCGACATCAGAAGAGAGTCCGATCGCTGTAAAACTGATTGTTCTTGCACTTGCGATTATTGTGACAGGGGTGGGTGTTGCCGTTTCTGTAGATATGAAAATTGCGCCGAATCCGGCGGACGGCCTGGCAGCTGCAGTAGGTGAACGTTTCGGGCTCGGTCTTGGTATGGGGAAGAATATCGTAGATATTACAAGTGTTATCATCGCACTTGTAATCAGTCTGATTTGTAACCACAGCCTCGGTCCGGTCGGAATCGGGACAGTGGCAGCGGGCCTTCTGGTCGGCAGGGTAATCGCATTTTTCAACAGCAGATTCCGAAAGTATCTGCCGGAAACAGAGGAAGCAGCAGGGGTTAAGAAATAACGTTAAGAAAGCAGGAAGGAAAGCAGCAGAGACTCGCGTACGGCCGGATCATTCAGGTTTAGGCCGGTCAGTGTACAGATCCTGTCCAGTCTGCTGACCAGTGTGTTTCTGTGCAGGCCGAGCAGCTTTGCTGCCGCATTATAATTGCATCCCAGCCGGAGCCACTCAAAGAGGGAGCGGGCATACTTTGTCTGGTTTCTGCGGTCTTCTTCCTGCAGAAACCGGACTGCCGGGTGGATCAGTGTTTCAGCCTGTACATCATGATGAATACGCTGCAGAACATAGTCGGTCATAATTTCTGCAAAAGACAGGAAGAAGCGTTCTGTCTGCACTGCATGAAGAAATGCCTCATCCGCCTGCACAAACAGCTGCGGGAGGGATAGAAAATCTGTTGTGATATTGCTCTGCGAGACGGAGAAGTGCCTTGCAGACGTTTTTTTCAGGATCTGGTCAGAGGGCTGCTCTGATACGGATCCGGAACAGTTGCAGACCAGATAAACGGCCTGGTTGTACCGGATACAGACAGAGGATGGTACAGACCGGAAAGTCTGATAGAGTTTGTCAATTAAAAGCGTATCAGAAGGACGCTTCAGTGCGATTTTGAATACGGTGTAGGGATCATTACAGTTCCAGCCGAGCCGGTGAATTACCTGAAGTGCGGCTGTGCGGTCAATGTCATGACCTGCAGCACAGCCTGAAAAGAAAGCGTGCAGATCAACATGACGTGCGCTGTAGCGCTCGTCGTGATCATGGATATTCTGCCTTATTGCATCCGTGAGGCGCCGCATGAAATGCAGAGAGCCCGGAGAGAACGGGAATTGATTTGTAAATGCCGTGATACGGATGTATTTTCCGTTTTCAGTGGTGAAATTCGAGAGAAGACACTGACGTCCCTGATAGACCGGTGTATGGATCAGAACCGGATCGGAAGATGCATACTGGCTGTATGCAGACGAATCAGCAGGAAGAACCCTGATGAGATCCTCCAGAGAATACTGCAGATAATGAGACCAGAGTGCACGCGATTCCTTCTCAAACTGCGTGGAAACAGCCAGGAGCCGGTCGCAGAAGCTGACAGTCAGAGGACAGTTGAAAACCTTTGTGCTTTCATCCAGAAGTTCTGTCAGGGACCCGTGGGTCAGATTGATTTCTGACAGTATTTTCTCCCAGTTTGCGATCAGGCGGTGCATGCGGCTGATTTCATTCATGCCAGCAAACGGCGACAGATCCCGGAAAAAGATCCGGTCATCCCCGTGCGACAGTCTCGTCCGGTACTCAGAATCCGGTGAAGCTTCAGAAAGAAGTGCGTAGTTGCCGTCAATCTCCTGATGGGTATGAAAACGGACGCCGTAAATGGTATTTTCCGTACTTCTGATGGAAAATACGTGCGGAATATTTCCGGAACGGAACCAGTCACGGTAGTTCCACATGGAAAGCGGCATTGTCATCGCGAAAATCCTCCTGATGCCTGTATTCCTGTAATAATGTCTGATAGTCCTGCGGGGTATCCATATCGCGGATAATAAACGGATCATCAACAACGACATAAGATGGTTCTGCGGGCAGCGCATTCAGTGCGCCCCGAAGACCGTTCGTGCCTTCGTACTGCAGCAGATGCGGAATATATTTCCGGTGGATTTTCAGCGGGTGTCCGCGCCGCATCTGATAACTGGGGAAAACCAGATCTGCGTCTGTCCGGATTATTTTCCGGATGGTATCTTCCCGGACGAAGGGAATGTCAACCGGAATCAGGAGCACCTGATCATATTCATCCGGTACAGCCTGCAGTCCGATTTTTGCAGAATCAAACATCTGCGTCGTCTGATAGTCCGGATTATGGACAGTGGTGATACCCGGATGATTCTGCAGAAGTTCCTGAAGAAGATCACTTCTGAAACCGGTAACAACTACGATATGGGATACGCCTGCCGCAAAAAGGTTTTCTGTTAAGTGAATAATTGCCGGGCGCCCGGCAACCGGGAGAACAGGTTTAAATGTTCCCATCCGGCTCGAACACCCGGCAGCAGTGATCACTGCGCAGTATTTCATGGTGTAGTCCTTCTGCAGTTCAGGCCTGCTTCAGTGCCTTTCCGTATAGATCAGCTGCAAGGATCGCGTCTGCGACAGATTCCTCGGAAACCGGGAACGGCATGTTATAGGTGCTCTTTTCCGGCAGCAGCGCGACGGATGCAATCTTTTTAACGGTTTCCTGAACATTCTCTGTGATGCCCAGTTCCTCCAGCGTGACAGGAAGTCCCACGGAGAGACAGAAGCCGAATGCTTCGTCCAGCTCTTCCTCTGATACATTTTCAAGCATCAGCTGTGCAAGGCTTCCGAAAGCAACTTTTTCACCGTGCATCACACCCTTGCATGCTGCAATTGTGTTGAGGCCGTCGCCGATCGAGTGTGCGGCACCCTTGCCGCCGCTCTCAAAGCCGATGCCGGAGAGCAGTGTGTTTGCCTCGATGATATTTTCAACTGCCTGTGTACACAGCTTTCCGGATACAGCCTGCTTTGCCTTGTAACCGTCTGCGAGAAGAATATCATAGCAGAGCCGTGCGATCGCCTGTGCTGTAATGGAAGATTTTCCGCCGTGAATATTGTCGGAGGCAGAAGCGTGGCACGCACGTGCTTCAAAATAGGTAGAGAATGCATCGCCCATGCCTGCAACCAGGAGCCGTACCGGTGCCTGTGCGATCAGTTCGGAATCAATCAGAATGATGTCCGGGCTTTTCGGAAGGGCAAGCCGCTGGTCCAGACTTCCGTCGTCGTGATAGATGACAGAAAGAGCAGAGCAGGGGGCATCCGAAGATACAGCTGTCGGAACAATGACACACGGTGCGTGCAGGAAGCATGCGGCAGCTTTGGCAGTATCAAGAACCTTTCCGCCGCCGGCGCCGACAACAATGTCGCAGCCTTCTCTGTGAAAGATGTCCTGCATGTGGTTGATCTCAGTCATCGAGCACTCGCCGTCAAATGATTCAAAATACAGTGCACAGTCAGATGTGTCAGAGCCCTCCATCGCATTCTGAATGCGGGAGACACCGAGTTCGCTGGCGATAATCAGTGCCTTTGTTCCGAGCGCGGAGATATGTTTGCTCAGATTCTTTAATTCACCACGTCCCTGAATGTACTTTCCCGGTGCTGCAAGTATTGTACTCATCTCAAATCCTCCATAAAAAATCTCTCTTGTATCACACATAATCGATAAACGATAATATTGAACATAGTATATAGCAAACAGAATGCAAAAACAATAAATGGCAGATATTTAATGTAGATTCTCTGTTTTTTACAAAAGCCGGAGCCGAATATTGTTCAATCTGCGTATTGATTTCCACGGAATATTAAATATAATGGATCATAGATAATCGATTATATCAAAAAACAAGGAGGCAACGATGAGGCTATATACGACAGAAATCAAGACACCTGCCGGCGCGATCCAGAGACTGATGGCAGAACAGGACGGAAAGCTGATTGATCTGAACGCAGCAGGCGGAAAGATGTATGAGGCACAGGGTGATACCAACCCGCAGCAGCTGGCCGATGCCAACCTGCCGAATGATATGATCACTTTCTTTACAAATGGAAAGAGAAGTCTGGATGCAGGCTATGCAGTGCTGAAATATGTATCAGATGAAAAACCGGCAGAAGGTCTTGCAGGCCAGCAGCTTGTTTATACATTTGAAGAGGTTACCGTACTTGCACCGGTTACACGTCCGGGAATCGTTTTTGACGGAATGGTTTACGAAGGTCATGTAAAACATCACTACGGCGAGATCCCGGCAGGATACTACAAACGTCCGGTCTGGAATACACAGTACACCGATTCCGTAGCAGGAACAGGCGCACCGCTGCATAAGCCGAAATATACAGAGCAGTTCGATTTCGAATTTGAGATGGGCTTCTATATCGGAAAACGCGGCTGCAATATTCAGCCAGATGAAGCGCTGGACTATGTCGCAGGATTTACCGTATTCAACGATCTCTCCGCAAGAGACGCGCAGGCGGATGAGGCAGTTATGGCGCTCGGACCGGCAAAAGGAAAATTCTTCTTCAACAGCCTGATCATGGGACCGTGCGTCGTAACAAAGGATGAGCTTCCGGACTATGATGACCTGGCTATGACAGCACGCGTGAACGGCGAAGTTGTCACAGAGAACCGGACATCCGGCATGCTCTTCAGCCTCGGACAGCTGGTCGCACAGATTTCCGAAGACGCATATCTGAATCCGGGCGATTTCATCGGCCTCGGAACTTCTCCGGAAGGAAATGCAACCTGCTCGAAGCTTGGAAGATGGCTTCAGGTCGGAGACGAGATCGAATTTACGATTGAGAAAATCGGCACCATCTGCAACAAGGTAGTTGACTGAATACGACAGGCGAACAAATAAAGCAACATATAAAACACCATATAAAACAACAAGCATAAAACAGTACAAAGGAGAAAACAAACATGAGATACCATCACACAGAACTGAATGCAAAAGACTGGAAGAAGCTGAGAGATTTTTACTGTGACGTTTTTGAGGGCAAGGTAGTTCCGCCGGAGCGCGATCTTGGCGGCGCATGGTTCGAGAAGGCTTCCGGTATGAAGGGTGCACATGTTGTCGGATGTCACGTTGCATTCCCTGGATACGAAGAAGGCGGCCCGGTTCTCGAGATCTTCCAGCAGGAGACCACCGAGGGAAGCGCAGGTATCTTCAACCATGCAGGATTCGGTCATCTCGGCATTCTCGTGGATGATGTCCAGGCAACCTATGACAACCTTCTTGCACACGGCGGAAGCTCCGACGGACAGATCGTTTCTCATTACTATGAGAACAAGGGCCAGACACTCACACTCATCTATGCAAAGGATCCGGAAGGCAACATTATCGAGATCATGCGCTGGGATGACGGAAAGCTTCCGAACGCAGAATAAATACAGAAAAGGAACAGGACTATGGTAGCAGAGATTATCAGTGTAGGAACAGAATTGCTTCTTGGCATGGTTGCCAATACGAATGCGCAGTATCTTGCAGGAAGGCTTGCAGAACTTGGATTTGACCTCTGCTGCCAGACCGTAGTCGGAGATGACGCAGGCCAGATCAGAACCAGACTTGAAGACGCATACAAAAACGGTGCAGAACTGGTGATTCTTGCAGGCGTCGTAGGACCCGGAAAAGACGACAGGACAAAGGAAATGCTGGCATCTTATTTTGGCAGGCAGCCGGAGTTTGATGCAAAAGCTTTTGAACAGATCGAAAAACGGCTCCGGGCACTCGGCGTGAAGGATCTTACGGAAGAACACCGCAGGCAGGCTGTGATTCCGGCAGATTCCATGGTGCTGACAAATGAATTCGGCACAGAACCGGGATTTGTTCTGGAACAGGACGGCAGAATCGCAGTGGTTCTGCCGGGGCAGCCCAAAGAACTGCAGGATATGTTTGAACAGTGTGTCAACCGTTATCTGCACAATCTGGTAGACAGAAGCCAGGTTACAGTCGCTGTACGGCTGAAAACGGCGCAGGAAGCACTTGCTGAGCGGGTCAGTGAGGCGGCAGTGACTGCACGGCTGGGTGAACTTCTGCAGCTGGAGAATCCGCAGGTTGAAGTTTCCGCACAGGAAGGAAATGTTCTGATCCGGATCACGGCAGCAGCGCCGACCAGAGGAGATGCCTCGCTTATGTCCAATATTATCGCGCAGAACTGTATTCAGGTTCTCGGCGAGGACATCATTAAAGAAGTCAAAGAAGAAAAAGAAACGAAAAAGTAATGGAGGGTTTTATGCAGCAGGTTACAAAGAATGTTTATACCGATACAACCATTCGCGGATGTAATCCGAGTATCGTTTTTACAACAGAGGGATCAGTATTTGTCGACACCGCACAGATTCTGACGAAGCTTCTGGAGATGCGTTCATTCGCGCTTGAGCGCGGCCCGATTCGCTATCTGATCAACACAGAGGCACACATCGACCACATTTTCGGAAATCATTGGTTTGCAAATGAGGCAATCACAATCGGACATGAGAAGCTCGCAGATGATCTCTGGAAGGTACCGGGACCGCTTGATGCTTATGATTACAGCATCGACGTTC
Organism: uncultured Eubacterium sp.; assembly: GCA_964601425.1. GTDB lineage: Bacteria > Bacillota > Clostridia > Lachnospirales > Lachnospiraceae > CADBRN01. The sequence continues at coordinate 12,870 of CAZRNI010000019.1, forward strand.
TGGAGCGCCAGGACAAAGAAGGACTCGACAAGATGCCGCCGCGCGGAGAATACATTATGATGGAGCGCCCGGACATCACATTCAACGATCACATGAGCCTCAAACTCGGTGATACACATTTCGAGCTGTATCACACACCGGGACATTCCGCATGCCAGATCGCAGTTTACGTTCCGGAAGAGCGCGTCGCAATTCTCGGCGACACCCTGTTTGTTGACTGCCAGACATGGCTGCATTCCGCAGATATCGACGCACTGCTGAAATCCCTTGATTTCCTCGACACACTCGATGTTGATTACTTCATTCCGGGTCACGGTCCAGTTGTGAAGAAAGACTATGTTGCAAAACAGCGCGCATTTATCTATGAGTGGCTCGGCGCTGTCAGCGCAGGCATCTCAAAGGGCTGGAGCGTTGATGAGTGCGCGGCAAATATCAGCTTTGCAGAGCGCTGCCCGATGGACATCGGCCAGCCGGAGATGATGGAATACGTTCAGGTAAATAATGTAATCAAGTGCTACAACTACCTGATGGGTACCAGCCATCCGCTGCGCCTTGGCGCAAACTGATTTCGGATCAGAAACCTTTACATTAACAAATAAGTCAAAAGCCATAACATTTTCTCTTTATCTCTCATTTAAATGGGGCTGTCGTATGTGTTTATGCTTAATACTTACGGCAGCCCATAGGAGAAATTGCGCGATTCTGAAGAAAGGTCACGCGGGAAGGAGTGTACTGTGCTGGATCATCTGGGAAGGGATATTCATTATCTGCGAATGTCTCTGACGGAACGCTGTAATCTGAAGTGCATTTACTGCAGAGATGAAAGTGCGTACTGCAAGGCAAAAGAAGAGCTGAATACAGAACAGTACAGAATTCTGGTCAGGCAGTTTGTCCGTCTCGGGATCCGGAAAGTTCGTCTGACGGGCGGGGAACCGCTTGTACGGAAGGATTTGACTGAAATTGTACGGATGATTGCGGCATATGACGAGATCAGGGATCTCAGTATGACGACGAATGCACAGGGACTTGCTGCGCGGCTGCCGGAACTGAAGCAGGCAGGTCTGAAGCGGATTAATATCAGTCTTGATTCGCTGGACACTGAGCGCTACAGCAGAATGACCAGAGGCGGGAATCTGCAGCAGGTATTTGACGCCGTCGAGGCTGCGATCCGGGAAGAGCTTCCGGTGAAAATCAATACCGTACTGATCCGCGGAGAAAATGACAAAGAAGCAGATGATTTTATCAGACTGGCCAGGGACTATCCGCTGGATGTCCGGTTTATTGAACTGATGCCGATTGGAAAACTCGGAGAATCGGGGGAACGCCGTGTGATGAACCGGGAGATTTTGGAACGGCATCCTGAATTATATCCTGCAGAGCCGCGGTATCTGTCGCAGCCGTCGGAGGACTACACCGCAGACGGGTTCAGGGGACGCGTCGGGCTGATCAGTCCGATTTCTCACAGGTTCTGCAAAGACTGCAACCGGGTCCGGCTGACGAGTGACGGGAAATTAAAAATGTGTCTGGGACAGACACAGGAGACAGATCTCATGCCGTATCTTACAGGAAACGGACAAAAATTACTGGAAGTGATGCGTTCCGCAATCTATGCCAAACCAGAGGAACATCAGTTTGATGAATTGTTCCATTCAAACCGGACGATGAATCAGATCGGAGGATAATCGTGGCAATCGTAAAAGCAATCAATATCAGTGACCGAAGAGGGATTATCAAACATCCGGTGCCGTTCGCCGAACTGCGGATTGACCACGGAATTGTCGGGGATGCGCATGCGGGAAACTGGCACAGACAGATCAGTCTGCTGGGCCAGGAAAGTATCGATAAGATGACCGCCCTTGGCGTGGAGGGTCTCGATCCCGGGAAATTTGCGGAAAATATTACGACAGAAGGAATTGAACTGCACACGCTGCCGGTCGGAACGAAACTGCAGATCGGAGAATGTCTGACCGAGGTAACACAGATCGGGAAAAAATGTCACCAGCACTGTGAGATTTACAAAAAGGTCGGGATGTGCATCATGCCGAAGGAAGGGATTTTTGTAAAGGTTCTGACGGAGGGAACAATCCATCCGGGTGATCAGATCAGTGTCATCTGATCATAAAACTTGTACAGAAAAAGCAAATGCATACATCTTTCAGCAGGCGGTTTCCGTTTTACTGCGAAAACAGCAGACTGTGAACGTTTGGCCTGCGTATACCGGAAGGAAACATATCATGAATATAAAAGTTGCCATCGTCACAGTCAGTGACAAAGGAAGTGCAGGCCTTCGGGAAGATCTGAGTGGTCCTGCAATTGCAGAATGTCTCCCGGAAGCGGGTTACGATGTAATAAGCCGGGAAATCATACCGGATGAACAGGATCAGATTGAAAAGCTGCTCGTAACACTTTGCGACGTGAAAGGAGCGGATGTGATCCTGACGACGGGCGGAACAGGTCTTTCACTGCGGGACGTGACACCGGAAGCAACGATACAGGTGGCGCATAAGGTGATACCGGGCATATCTGAGGCGCTTCGCGTTCAGACAGCAGTAAAAGCGCCGCGCTCGATGCTGTCAAGAGGTGTTTCTGTCGTCCGGGGCCAGACAATTATCATCAATTTTCCGGGCAGTCCGAAAGCTGTCCGGGAATGTATGGAAATCGTGCTGCCGGTACTGGAACATGCAGTATCTGTTCTGAAAGGAGCTGTGAGCGAATGTGCGCAGAAATGAACACAGAAGAGAAGGCTGCCTGCACTGCAGATGGCGGAGTGATTTCCGAGGCATCTGACGAAAAGAATTCCATGTCAGATCCGGTACGCTGTACGCTTCGGATCCGTCTGCAGCGGGATGAGCCCTTCTGGGGGATTGGCGTCTCGCAGCTTCTGCACGGGATCGAGAAGACCCATTCTCTACGTGCGGCGGCACAGAACATGCGGATTTCCTACAGCAAAGCCTGGAAGATCCTGCATCAGGCGGAGATGGCGCTGGATACACCTCTTTTGAACAGTACAACCGGCGGCCAGGACGGCGGGGGATCTTCGCTTACGGATTTTGCGAGGAGACTGCTGCATGCATACGATAACATGATGGAACAGACAAATGCAGTTATGCAGCGCTGCTATGAAGAAAATATAATACCGATTTTGTCGGGCCAGGAGAATCATGATGCTGACATGTTCTATAGTTTATACAAGTTTAAATGACAATACCCGCAGGCTGGCAGAAGTGATGTCGCAGGCACTACGCCCCGGAAGCTGCATTTATCTCGGAAAACCAATTGATGACGCGCTTGCCGCGGATGTAATCTTCTGGGGAAATAATGCAGACGACAAGTCTGAACAGACGGTTTCATTTTATAAAAAGGCGAAGACGATGAACAAGATCATCGTACCATATGGAGATACCTGTTATGGCGGCGGGAAAGATATGTACGCAATCGGGAATTTTGCCAACATTGTGATGGCAAATGCCGAGAAGATTGTTAGCAGCGGTGTTGATCTAAGCATTGAAAGAAAGGAAACATTATGATTAGCGCGAGAAACAAGATACCGGGAACAATTACAGAAATCAAAGAGGGAGCAGTTAATGGAATCGTAAAGCTGGAGACAGCAGAAGGAAACAAAATTTCTGCAACAATCTCCATGGAATCCATTCAGGAGCTGGGGCTCGAGAAAGGGAAGAAAGCAGTTGCAGTGGTAAAGGCAACAGAAGTGCTTATGGCGAATGAGAAACTTCGGATTTCTGCCAGAAATCAGCTGGAAGGCAAGATTTCATCAATTCAGGAGGGCGCTGTAAATGCAATTGTGAAGCTGGATGTTGAGAAAACAGTCGGCATTACATCTACAATTTCACTGGAAGCAGTTAAAGATCTTGGACTGAAAACCGGAGACGTGGCTGTTGCAATTATCAAAGCTACTTCGGTGATGATTATGGATATGTAAGCAGTTCTCTATGCTTCATATAAAACAATACATAAATGGAGGAGTTAAAAGAAATGAAAAAAAGAGCTTTGTCATTGTTACTTGCAGGTATGATGGTATTTGGACTTGCCGGATGCGGAAGTTCCGGCAAGTCCTCTGAGACGGCATCATCTGCAGCATCTTCCGCGACGGAAACGACATCATCTGCAGCATCTTCCGCGGCAGAAACGACATCATCTGCATCCGCAGCAGAATCCACTTCCGAAGGATCCGAAGATGCGGCAGCAGCTTCGTCTGTGAGCGCGGCTTCTGAGACAGAAACAGCCGAAGCGGGTGAAGAAACAGAGATTCAGGTGTTCATCGCCGCAAGTCTCAGCAAGGTAATGGAGGAAGTAGCCGCTAAATACAATGAAGTACATCCGGAAGTCAAAATCACTTTCAATGCAGATAGCTCAGGTACACTGCTGACGCAGATCGAAGAAGGTTACGCATGTGACGTGTTCTTCTCCGCAGCACAGAAGCAGATGGATACCCTTGAAAACGATGATCAGCTTGTTGTAGATGGCACTAGAACCAATGTCGTCAATAATCAGGTGTGCGTGATCGCGCAGAAGGATAACTGTAACCAAGTGACCGGTCATGAAACACTGAAGGACGCAGAAACAAAAGCACTTGCG
>CAZRNI010000020.1:0-17254 GCA_964601425.1 uncultured Eubacterium sp.
GCTTTCCCAGGACGAGAACACAGAGCTTGGCTTCTCTGCATCCTACAACGAGTTCTCTGTCCGTACAGCAATCAATGCATACGCACTCGGTGCAAAGTATGCAAATCCGGAAGCAACCGTCAAAGTTGCATCTGCTGACAGCTGGTATGACATTGACAAAGAGACCCAGTGCGCACAGTCTCTGATTGACGCAGGCATCAAGTACATGGGTATGGAAGCATCGTCACCGGCTATTCCGGAGACCTGCGAGAAGAACGGCGCGTTCGTTGTCGGCTATCACAATGATATGTCCTATCTTGCACCGGAAGCAGTTCTTGTATCCCATACATGGAACTTCGCTCCGATCTTCAAGAACATCATGATCAATGTCGCAGAAGGAACTGCGACACAGAACGACGCTTACTACTGGGGCGGCGACTGCTCACAGCTGACAGACTTTGCTGATTGTGTTCCGGAAGAAGTTGTCAATCAGGTGAAGGATCTGCAGGCAAAGATCGAGTCCGGCGAAGTGAATGTTTTCGCGGGCGAGCTGAAGGACAACGCGGGCAATGTCCTCGTTGCTGACGGTGAGGTTATGCCTGATGATGAAATCATTCTGCAGAACTTCTTCGTAGAGAATGTTACAACATCCTGGCAGATCGGACAGTAAGAGTGTCGGGATCTGATTTGAAGTGAATGGAGGCTGTCGCGTAAAGCGTTTGCGTGCATAAATATACATCACCGGGACCGTTTGCACTTAGGTCTCCGCTCCGCTCCGGTCGGCGCTAAACGAACGTCCACTGGACGTTCAGCGCCCTCGTGCAGCGGTACTAATCTCGCACAAGTGCTCGATAAGGACCGGCACTGCGGATGTCCCTATGATGTATATTATGCACGTAACGGCTTTGTGCAGCAGCCTTTTTTAGTAGGTAGAGGTGCAGATTGCCCAGAAGACCGGGAGAGGAAATTGTGAAGAAGAGAATAGAGATAATCAGAGAAAACCTGGCCGGGCGGAGAGCGGAGCGGATTCAGCCGCCGCATGCAAAGCGGTCGGCGGTTCTGATTCCGCTGGTGGATACGGATGCAGGCGTTTCGATTTTGTTTGAGAAGCGGAGTGCGGATGTCCGGCAGGGCGGCGAGATCTGTTTTCCGGGCGGCAGGATCGAGAAGACTGCAGAGGCGGCGTTTACGGCAGAGGCTGACTCTTTTGCGGGGCCGGATATTACGGCAGCGTCCGGATCCGCTGCAGTATATGAGCGTCCGGAGGATGCGGCCGTCCGCGAGACTGCTGAGGAACTATTGATCCCGGAAGAACAGATTGAAATAATTGCGCCGATGCACTGCATGGCCGGGCCGGGCGGAGGAGATGTTACATCGGTGCTCGGCATTCTCCACGATTACCGCGGCACGTTTTCGCGGGCAGAAGTTGCGGAAGTATTTACCATACCGCTTTCCTGGTTTGCGGAGCATCCGCCGCTGATCCACAAGGCACGCATGAAAGCAGACCTGGAGCCGGATTTTCCGTATCATCTCATTCCCGGCGGCAGGAATTACCCGATGCGGAGCATTCCCCGCAGATTCTACTTCTACGAGACAGATTACGGCGTTATCTGGGGCATGACAGGGGAGCTGCTGTATTATTTCCTGCCATACGCACTTCACGAAAACAACTCCATACGGTATACTGGGAGAAAGCTATAAAAACGGAACAAAACGGATACGACGCTAAAAAATATAAAAGGAGAGCACACTGTATGGACACAAAGCAGTTTCTGAATCTTTATGAACGCAGTAAGACGGGCGAGAAGGTTGCCAAGGAAGACTGGGACATGGATTATATCATTGATAATGTCATGGAACTGGTCGGGGATTATGAGTTTGACTGGGATCAGGATGTGCTGATTCCGCAGGATGATCAGCTGCTGGATGATATGTTTACGGCGGCGCGTGAGCTGCTGATCCGCACGGGTATTTATAATATGACGACCGGCCGGATTATGAAGCTGACGCCGGAGGAAATTGACGAGGGCATCTCCAATATGAAGACGGAACTGACGATGGGCGAGGGCAGGGATGCCTGTACGCTCGTGGCGCGCGGGATCGAGGACCGGCGTCCGCCGGCAATCTGGGCCGGCAATCCGGGATGCCCGACGCCGGAACGTCTGTACTATCCGATCATCGAGAGCGTGGCAAAGGAACCGGTGATTGATCTTCTGACCTGCGGTTCTCTGGTCGATGTGGACGGATTCCAGGTGGCAAGCGGCGAGCCGACAGAAATCATTGCAGTACGCCGTGAGATGAAGTATCTGCATCAGGCGCTTGAGAAAGTGGGACGGCCGGGACTCGGACTTCTGGCTGCAGAGAGTGCTGTAACAGAGGTCGGCGATCTGGCTGCAGCGGCTGAAAAATACCTGCGCCCGTGCGATTCGCATCTGGTTGCGCTGTTCAATGAGCTGATTATGGACAACGGAAATCTGGTCCGCACGGCCAATTCACTGGATTACGGCATGAAGAATGCATCTCTCGCGTGTACGATGGTCGGCGGTCTGGGCGGAGACGCGCCCGGAAGCTGCATGATTATGATTGCTTCCATTCTGGCAGCAAACTGGTTTGCCGCTGCGGATTATCATCTCTGCCACCCGATTCATATTCACGATGTGGCGACGACTGCCCGCGGATGCCTGTGGCTCCAGTCAGTGCTCTGCCAGACATTTGCCAGAAAGGCACCGGCAATTATTGTCTGCGATCTGTGGCCGGCGAGCGGCAGCCTGACAAAAGAACTGCTGTATGAGGTGGCCGCTAATTCGATCGTTGTCACAGTCAGCGGCGGACATCTGGAGGGACTCGGCGCGGCAAACGGAAGAGTGCCGCACGGAACCGGTCTGGAGTGCCGTCTGATGGGAGAAGTCGGAAAGGCGGTTGCGCGCATGGGAATGACCCGGCAGGAGGCAAATGATCTGGTGCTGAAACTGGTCGCAAAGTATGAACATATTTTCGAGCAGGAAGGCGGCAATGCCGGGCAGCCGTTCGACGTATCATATAATATGGAAACCATCGAACCTGTTCCGGAATGGCAGCAGATGTACGATGAAGTAGTTGCAGAGTTAAAGGAAATGGGTCTGGAACTGTAAGAAATCACCGGGAATTCCTGCAAAAAAGCACATAAGCGGACAGGATTATCAGAAAAAAATTGACGAAAATCTTTGTTTCGTGCATAATAAAAGCACAAAGAAGGAAGGCATCATATTTCTGATAAGGAGGAGGACAGTATGTACAAACGAACAGCAAGACGCGTCCTGATTCTGTTCTGTCTCATTACAGCGCTGGCAGTCGGAATGATTTCACCGGCAGGGATTGAAATTCCGGGAATATATGCGAAAAATGTACAGGCGGCAGAATACAGACAGACAACAACAAGCCTGAATATGCGCACAGGTGCGGGCGTCAACTATAAAGTCATTCTTGCGATTCCCGCCGGGATGCAGGTGCAGGTGATTTCCAAACCGGGTACATGGTATCAGGTACGCTACAATGGCAGCACAGGTTACGTCAACAGCAAATACTTAAGCGGCACGAGCACGGTGCTCGGCACAAAGACGATGGCAGAAGATCTGAATATGCGCAGTTCCATGAGCACGTCCGGAAGAGCCAATATTATCGGCGTGGTCAAAAAGGGGCAGCAGGTATCAGTTCTGTCAATCGAAGCGAATATGTGGTATTATGTCAGAGTAAATGGCAAAACCGGCTATATCAGAGGCGGCCATTTTACAGATGACACGTCGCGGATGACTAAAAAGAGCAGCAGCTCATCGATCAAGGCGACAAAGACCACGACGCAGAAATCATCAAAAAAATCATCAAAAAAGTCATCCAAAAAGTCGAAAAAGAAAAAAGTGATGGCGGAAGCGATCAAGATGCGCAGCTCCATGAGCAAGGCGAATGACAATAATGTCATTATGATCATCCCGAAGGGCGCGACGGTCAAAATCAAATCGCAGAAGTCAGACAACTGGTACAAGATCAAATACAAAAAGAAAACCGGGTATATTAAGGGCGGTCATTTTACAGATGACCAGTCCCGCATGGGAGCCGGCTCGGTCAAGCCTTACAATAAGGTAACAGCGACATCACTGAACTTCCGCAGTTCGCCAAACTCCGGGAGCAGAGCGAATATCATACAGGCGATTCCTGCCGGCAGGACTGTGACAGTTACCGGCAAAGAACCGGGCAATTGGCTTAAGGTAACCTATAACGGGAAAACAGGCTATGTTAAAAACGGTTACTTCAAGTAATTAAAATCTGACCAGCAGGGGCTGCCGCAGCGCGGCGGCTCCTTTTTTTCGCAAAGAAGCCGCACCAAAGAGGAAGGAATTTATGGAAAAAATATACGGCGATGCCTATCCTGAGATGAAAAAAACACTACGGCATCTGACGGATGAGATTACTGCAATCCGTGCGGATATGACCGAAGAGATCGGGATGGATCCGATCGAACATATCCGCGCCAGAATCAAGTCAGATGACAGTATGCGGGAAAAGTGCCGGCGCAAAGGGCTTCCGGAGACCCGCGAATCAGCAACAGAAATCATCCGGGATGCAATCGGCATCCGCATTGTGTGTGCGTTTCTCGATGATATATATACCATCCGGGAGCGTATGCTGTCTCTGCCGGATGTCGTTCTGGTGGAGGAAAAAGATTACATCCGGCATGTCAAACCCAACGGTTACCGGAGCTTTCACATGATTCTTCGTGTGGCGGAGCGGTTTTTTGTGGAAATCCAGCTGCGCACGATTTCACAGGACACGTGGGCTTCGCTGGAGCACCATATGAAATACAAAAAAGAAATAACCGGAAATACGGATTTGATTGAAAAAGAATTAAAGCGCTGTGCGGACGAACTGGCGTCCACAGATGAGTCGATGCAGACGCTGCGGGACATGATCAACCGGCTGTAACGCAGTACAGCAGTCTCCCGCGCAGGCGCCGGACCTGATTTCTGCCGGGCTTTTTGATCGCGTACGTGCTGCGCAGAAGTCAGAACAAATAACGGAGGAAGCATTTTGAAAATATTATTTGCGGAGGACACAGAGGATCTGAACCGGGTTGTGAAGGCGATGCTGGAGCATGCCGGATACAGTGTTGATTCTGTATTTGACGGAGAAGCTGCCCTGGAGCTGCTGGGTCAAAACGGATATGACGCCGTGATTCTTGACATTATGATGCCGAAAAAAAGCGGGATTGACGTCCTGCGGCATATGCGGGAGGAGAATAATAATGCGCCGGTCTTGCTGCTGACGGCGAAGGCAGAAGTGGATGACCGGGTGGAGGGCCTGAACGCAGGCGCAGATGATTATCTTCCGAAGCCCTTTGCGATGAAAGAACTGCTGGCGCGCGTCAACGCCATGACACGCCGCCGCACGCATTATGACAATAAAAAGGTTGAGATTGCCAATTTCTCGCTGAATGCAGATACACTTGAATTAAAAGCAGAAAATGCTGTGCGCCTGTCTATAAAAGAATTTGAGCTGCTGCAGCTGCTGGCCCTGAATTATGAGAAAGCGCTGACAACAGAATACATACTGGAGCGGATCTGGGCCGCGGAACCGGATGCGGACGCGGATACGGTTTATCTGTATATCTGCTATCTTAGGCGGAAGCTTTCTGGTGTTGCTGCCGCGGCGAAAATTGAGGGGGAGCGCGGCGGAGCATATTGCCTGATGGCAGAATCGTTCTGAAAAGAACATGGAGAAAACATATGCCGGAATATGAAATAAAATCCATCCGAACAAAATTTATCATCATATCGACGCTTTCTTTTTGTGCGGTAATGCTTCTGATGGGCGGATTTGTTTATCTGTTCAGCACAATTACCATTCGAAATGAAGCGCGTCAGATCATGTACCGGATTGTTGAAAATGACGGAGATCTTCCCGCGGCGCTGGAGGATCAGGAGTCTTTTTCGAAGAAGGTTTCGGACGGCGACAGCAAAGATGAGGAGATTGACTGGAGTCTGCGCGGGATATTCGGCCTGGACAGTCTGTTCGGCGAGTCGCCGGACTACATCTACACAACGCGGTATTTCTCCGTGCTGTTTAATGAGAACCAGTCCGTTGAAGAGATCAAGGCCTCACATATTGCGTATATTGACGAAGAAGAGGCAGTGGAATACGCGCGCGCCGCTTTAACGAGGTTTCGCTCGTTCGGAAACTTCGGAAGGTATTATTATGATGTATCACCCCGGGATAACGGCGGAACGATCGTGATTTACCTCGATCGGACGACACAGGTGGCATTTGCGCACAGAATCCTGTTTGCTGTGCTGATTCTTCTTGGCGCCGGTACGATTCTGGCATTTTTTATGATGCGTATTTTCTCCAAAGACGTTGTGAAGACAGAAATCGAAAATGCCGAGCGTCAGAAGCAGTTCATCACGAATGCCAGCCATGAGCTAAAGACGCCGCTCGCAGTGATCAGCGCAAATACAGAAATGATCGAGATGATCAGCGGGGAAAATGAGTGGACACAGTCCACGATGCGGCAGGTGGCCCGCATGAACGGGCTCATCGGTAATCTGGTCAAGATTGTCCGGGCGCAGGAAATCGATAAGGGAGAGCTTGCAGAACAGAATATTGCCCCGTTTGTAAGAGAAACGGCAGAGTCGTTTTCGGCTGTTGCGGCCGGAGAGGGGAAGCGGATGGAAATGGAGATAGAAGATCCCGTCATCCTGCGTTCCGACGAGAGTAAAATCCGGCAGTTGGTGTCAATTCTTGTCGACAATGCAGTCAAATACTGCGATGACGCAGGTCTGATCCGGGTCACCCTTGCCAGGGGCGGCAAGGCGGCGGTTCTTACTGTTGTAAATACATACGCAGACGGCGCGTCTGTGGATTACAGCCGCTTTTTTGAGCGGTTTTACCGGGAAGATGAGGCGCACACGATCGGAGAAATCCATACAGGAAGCACGGCGGACAGCAATAAGAGCGGCTACGGAATCGGCCTGTCAATCGCCGAGAGCCTGCTGAAGTCGGTGCGCGGCACGATCCAGGTGTCCTGGAAAGATGGAGATATCACCTTCACATGCAGGCTTCCGCAGATTAAATAATTTTTTGGGAAGAGAGTTAAAACGATGACACCTTATGTGATTGGAGCTTACATTGCAGTTTCAGCACTTGTCCTGCTTTTGACAGATCGATGCATCAGACGTGCTGTCAGCAGTTCACGCAGACGAAAGATCATTCGTGTGTGTTTTTTTTCGGGGTATTTGATTTTGCAGCTTCTGGTGCCTCTCGGGACCTATCTGCCTGTAAGCGGGATGAAATACCGGATACAGGGCGCCGGAAATGTATGGTTTGGCTTTTTTTCAGGTTATGGATTTTTCCAGTTGTTTTTTCTCCTGCTGTTATGTCTGATATATATACGCAGGAAGAAAAACAGGGAGACCGGACGGAGAGGGGATGGTATCGCGTTGCTTCTTGCAGTTTTGTGTGCCGCAGTGCTGACCGGATACGCGATGTATCACGCGCAGCGCCCGGTGCTGAAGCATTATGACGTGACAATAGAGAAGAAAACAGCCGGCGAAGGTACAAAAGCGAAAGAACCTGTGGACCTGCGGATCGCACTGGTGGCTGACCTGCATCTGAGTTCGAACTCAAGTCCGAAGCTCACAAGGCGCATGGTCGATCTGATCAATCAGCAGGAACCGGACGTTGTACTGGTCGCAGGTGATATTTTTACCAGTTCCTACCGGGCGCTGCGCCACCCGGAAACCTATGCGGAAATCCTGCGCGGCATACGCGCGAAGGAGGGCGTTTATGCAGTCTACGGGAACCATGACTGCGAAGAAGATCTGTTTATCGGATTTGCGACAACGCCCGTGTCAGAGGCGTTTCGGCCGCCTGAAATGGTGCAGTTCTTTAAAGATGCCGGATTTACCATTCTGGACGAGGAAATGGTGACGGTTGCAGGCGGAAAAATTCAGATTATCGGGCGTGAAGACGGTGAAAAGGCCGGCGACGGAACGGCAGACAGATTATCCGCAGACGAAGTAATGGCGTCGGCTGATCAGAGCAAGCCGGTGATCGTTCTGGAGCATGAGCCCATCGAATATGCTGCACTGGGTGCGGCCGGCGCAGATCTGGTGCTCAGCGGTCACACGCACAACGGACAGGTATTTCCCGGCAATCTGATTGTGCGGCTGTTCAATGAAAACGGATATGGTTATAAAGTGGCAGACGGTGTGCAGACGATTGTGACCGCCGGCGTCGGGTATTTCGGACCGCCAATGCGGCTCGGCACGAACAGCGAAGTTACAGTTATTGATTTGCATTGTGAGTAGAGGTACGGTTACAGGATAATTGCAGGTGCAGTCATAGGATCTGCGTGAGCAGATTGACAGGCACTTCAGATGCAAGAGGTGACAGAGCAAATGGAAAAGGATTTAATTTTCAGTCAGCGTAAAGAGATTAAAAAGAAGAGTCATCAAATTGTGCGTCATCATTATTTTCTGCTGACATTTTTGATCATTTTGGCCGCGTTCTTTGGCACAGAGTTTAAGATGGCAAAAGACGGGCTTTCGAAGAATGGATTTTCAGTCATAATCAGGGGGAGTGATGAATCCGAAAACGGCATAGATACTGAAATTCCGGGAAGTATTTTTGATGACGAAGCGACGATCGGTAAGGACAGTGTTCTTTCAGAAGTGATGAGTGGCAATCTGGAACGCGGAGACGAGATTGCAAGTGAGCTGGATGCGCAGATTGCCGAGAAAGGTGATGACAGCGCGGCGCGCGGAAGGACGCGCGGCGTTCTGGCGCAGGTGGTTAACGCGGCTTCGTCCGGCAGACTCATTGTGAAGATCGCGCAGTCAATCAGAAGACTCACCCAGTCAGATAAGGCAGCAGGAATTCTTATTTCGCTGTTATCGCTGCTGGTGTTCGTCCTGAGTTTTATCTTCCTGAAAAAAGTATATGTCGCTGTGATGCGGCGTATGTTTCTGGAGGCGCGGGTCTATGAAAAAGTGCCTTTCCTGAATGCACTGCATTTCGCTGCTGTCAGGAGATGGATCCGTGCTTCGATGACCATGTTTCTTAAATATGTCTTCCAAATGCTCTGGTCGCTTACCATTGTCGGCGGTTTCATCAAGTTTTTTTCATATTTTGCAGTCTCCTTCATCGTGGCGGAGAACCCGGATATTAAACCGCGCGAGGCAATCACGCTGTCGCGCAGAATGATGAACGGCCACAAGTGGGAATTGTTCAAGTTTTACCTTACACTGCTTGGGTGGATCATACTCGGATATGTAACTATGGGGATTTCTGATCTGCTGTACGGCGGTGCCTACAGGATGGCCTGCGCCACGGAATTTTATGTGAAGGTAAGAGAGCAGGCAATCGCACAGGGGATTGAAGGAACGGAGCGGCTCAACGATAAGTATCTCTTTGAGAAATGTGATAAGATTCAGCTGCTTGAGACTTATTTCGATGTCGTCGATGAAATTACGCTGATCTACGAAGAACGGACGGTTCTGCAGGGGGCGCAGAAATTTCTTTCGGAATGGTTCAGTATCTGGCTCGGTTCGACAGAGAGCAAACGGCAGTATGATAACCAGGAAGGCCGGATTATGGCCATCGAATCCTACAAGCGGAGTATGGACGGACTTGCCTATCCGCAGCGCCTCAATCCGATGCGCAAGACAAAAGGGATCAAAAAGCAGGGCAATTTCTCCTTCCTGCGCAGTTATACAATCTGGACACTGTTCCTGTTTTTTATCATCTTTTCCGTGATTGGATGGTTTTGGGAAGTGGGGCTGCACTATATTTCCTACGGTGTTCTGGTCAACAGAGGAACCCTGTTGGGACCGTGGATCCCGATCTACGGAGTCGGCGGCGTCTTTGTCCTGATGCTGTGCAGCCGTTTCCGGAAAAATCCGGTGACAGAGTTCTTTGCCGCGATGATTGTCAGCGGTTTGCTGGAATATTTCGGCGCATGGATGCTCGAGACGAAATTCCACGAGCGGTGGTGGTCCTATGACGGATATTTCCTGAATATCCACGGAAGAGTCTGTGCAGAGGGGCTGCTGGCATTCGGCATACTGTGTACACTGGTGGTTTATCTGGTCGCGCCGATTCTGGACTTCCTGATCATGAAAATCAAACACCGCATCGTTGTCATCGTCTGCATCGTTCTCGCGGTTCTTTTCGGGATCGATCTGGCACACTCCATGGTACATCCGAACCGCGCGGAAGGTGCAGTCGTAAAAGAAGATTCAGAGGATGGATACTGATTTTGATTGAGAACCGGGCATCTGTTGTTTATTTCATAAACTGATCAATCGCGTGATTCAGCGCTTCGATCGTTTCGGTATCTCCGTCCTCGATCGCATGTACAATACAGTGATTCATGTGATTTTTCAGCACGACTTTACCGGTATTGTTGATTGCATTGCGCACGGCCGCCAGCTGGATCAGTACCTCGCTGCAGTCGGCATCATTTTCTACCATGGACTTGACTTTGTTGAGATGTCCGATGGCGCGGGAGAGGCGGTTCTGGATCGCTTTCTTTTCCTCGTCGCTGTGTGTGTGGTGATGCTGATGTTCATGGCTGTGCAAAGATAATTCCTGTCCGTGTGCATGCGGATGTTCGTGCGCCTGTGCATGTGTGTGTGCATGCATGGATTCCTGTGCGTGTGTGTCTGTATGTTCAGATGTATGCGTGTGCTCGTAATTGCTCATGCGGCCGCCTTCCCGGATCATTTTTTATGCAGTAAATACCCGAAAAGTATACCATGTGCTGTCAAATTTGATAACCCCCCATGGGGCTTCCGCACACTTTGATTCTCTGCTAGGATAAAATCACGAAGCAAATCAATGCGAAGTATGCTAACAGGAAGAAGGGGGACTTGTAATATGCATATGGCTGACGCTTTGCTGGCACCTGCTGTGGCGGCAACGATGTATGCCGCATCCGGTACAGCGGCCGGCGTATCGATTCATCAGTTAAAAAAAGAAGACGATCCGCAGAAACTTCCGGTGATGGCCGTGACGGCTGCGATGGTTTTTGCAGGGCAGATGATCAATTATACTATTCCGGGAACGGGATCATCCGGACATATGTGCGGCGGCATGATGCTGTCGGCACTTCTGGGTCCGCAGGCCGGTTTTTTGTCTATGATTGTGATATTGGCGATTCAGTGCCTGTTTTTTGCCGACGGAGGGCTGATGGCCCTGGGGGCCAATGTCTGGAACATGGCGTTTTACGGCTGCTTTGTGGGGTATTACCTGATCTGGCGGCCGATGATGCGCAGCAGAAAATTTTCTGCAGGAACTGCCGCGCGGCGTACGGGAATTACGCTGGCATCCATCATCGGATGTGTGTTGACGCTGCAGATGGGTGCGTTTTCTGTCGTGCTTGAGACCAGCCTATCAGGGATCACAGAACTCCCATTCGGTGCATTCTGCGCACTGATGCAGCCGATCCATCTGGCGATTGGTCTGGTGGAAGGCCTGATTACGGCGGCAGTACTGAACTATGTATATGCGTCCAGACCGGAACTCCTGCGGGATGTGGAACTCTCAGCCGGCGAGCATGCAGGAAAGCGTTCACTGAAAGGTGTTGTTGTGACGCTGGCGGCTGTCGCACTGGTTGTCGGCGGCGGTTTAAGTCTGCTGGCCAGCAGCAATCCGGACGGATTGGAATGGGCTCTTTTCGGCAATCAGGAGAGCGGCTATTCTGCAAATATGGGGCTGGACGAAGAAGAATTCGGCGTCCAAAGTGCGGCTGCGGATACGGCGGCGGGTATTCAGGAGAAAACATCCTTCCTGCCGGATTATGCGTTTAAAGGCAGCGAGAGCGCTGCCGGAACGACTGTTTCCGGCATCGTCGGCTCGGCAATCGTCGCCGCAGTGGCGGTGCTGATCTGTGTGATCGGCGGCTTTTTCAGAAAGAGGCAGAAGCATCCGGCAGCCGGATCTGAGGGATAAGCTTCAGCCGGAAGAAGGTACTGAATTTACATGGAAATCTGTGTTATCATATGAGAAGCATATGATGACTGCAGACAGGATTTGTTATGAACAAAATGAACAAAGCGCTGCGCGAGCTGTCCGCAATGGACAGCCTCGCTGCGCAGCACTCCCCGGTCCACGGTCTGAATGCGGCTGCCAAACTGGTTTGTACAGTCGTTTATATTCTGATCGTGGTTTCGTTTTCTAAATATGATTTCGGAAGGCTGCTTCCGATGGTGCTCTGGCCGGTGCTGCTGTTTCAAATCAGCGGGATACCGGTCCGCGTCTGTTTCTATAAGCTGCGGATTGTCCTTCCGCTTGTCATGGCGGTCGGCCTGTTCAATCCGTTTTTTGACCGGACGGTGCTTTTATATCTCGGAAGCATACCGGTCACAGGCGGCGTGGTTTCAATGCTTACGCTCATGATGAAAGGCGTATTCTGCCTGATGGCCTCCTTTCTTCTGATCGCGACCACGCCCATCGACAGTCTGGCGGCGGCACTCCGCAAACTGCACGTGCCATCCATGCTCGTTACATTGCTGTTGCTGACCTTCCGGTACGTCGGTGTTATGACAGAAGAACTCGCGGTTATGACGGATGCCTATCATCTGCGTGCACCCGGCCAGAAAGGCATCCACATCAGCGCATGGGGCTCCTTTCTCGGACAGCTTCTGCTGCGCAGCATGGACCGCGCACAGGAACTCTACAGCAGTATGCTTCTGCGCGGCTACCACGGCCATTTTCACTATGCGCCCTGGAAGGCCTTCGGTCTGACAGACGCACTCTACATGGCCGCAAGCCTCGCGTGCATGGCAGTCATCCGCATCTTTCCCGTCGTGCAGATGCTGGGAGGCGTTTTCGCATAAATGTACATATAACTGTTGTTTCCCGCACCTGTAAAAGGAAAAAAGAAATGATACAACTCCACAATCTCACATACGCATATGAGTCTGACCGGCCGGTTCTGAAAAACCTCTCCTTCGAGATCGCCGGGGGCGAGTCCGTCGGCCTGATCGGCGCAAACGGCGCCGGCAAATCGACGCTGCTGACAGGCGCTTCGGGAGAGATACTGGCCGGCGGCACGCCCGTCACAAAAGAAAACCTGAAGGAAATCCGGAGAAAGCTCGGATTTGTTCTGCAGAATTCAGACAACCAGATGTTCATGCCGACGGTCTATGAGGACATGATGTTCGGACCATTGAATTATATGTTTTCCCGGGAGGAAGCGGAGCAGCGTGTGGATGCTGTGCTGAAGAAACTCGATATGGAATATCTGAAGTACAGGCATAATCACAAGATTTCGGGCGGAGAGAAGCGAATGGCCGCGATCGCAACCGTACTGGCCATGGAGCCGGAAATCATTCTGATGGATGAGCCCACATCTGCGCTGGATCCGTACAACCGGCGGATTGTGATTAATACGATCCGGGAACTGCCGCAGACGAAGCTGATTGCGTCGCATGATCTCGATATGATTCTGGATACCTGCGACCGTGTTCTGCTGCTCTCAGACGGAACGCTGGCGGCAGACGGTCCGGCAGACGTTGTTTTGCATGACAGAGAACTGCTGGAAGCAAATCATATGGAGCTGCCGCTGCGGTTTTCCTGACTGATATATCCAATCTTCAACACAGGATTCTTGTGACTTCAGTCATGAGAGGAATGTGCAAAATCAAACTCGTCTTCAACATGGGTCAAAAGCCCGTGTTGAAGATTGAGCCTCCGGCGGATCGCAGAGCTGCGCAAAGGAAGACGCACTTCGTGCGTTGCGCAGCTCGCGCGCGATCGGAGATCGCGATTTACAAAAAATGACTTAAGACTGTTTTGACATGTGTTTACGCAAATCTCTGGTCTTTTTTTGCGAAAGGACAAAAAGATGAATAATCTTGTATAATGCTGATATCAGCTTTCATTATTATAAAATGCGCGGAGCATTCAGATGGACATCCAACTGACATTAACACAAAAACAGATCCTGACCCAGCAGATGCTGCAGACTATGCAGATTCTGCAGATGAGTGCGCAGGAGCTGGAGAGTTATGTTAATGAAATGGCGCTGGAAAACCCAACCATTGATATTGTTGAAAAACGTCACAGCGACGATCTGGCGTTTGAGCGGCAGGCGGATCTGGAGCGAAAACTGAACTGGTTAGAGACAACCGACCGGCAGAACAGCATTTACTACCGGGATGACGGTGATCCGGATAACAGAGAAGCGGCACTGATGGACATTCGTGACAGGGGAGAAAGTCTGGAGGATTATCTCAATGCGCAGCTGATTCACCGGCATTTCTCAAAGCGTCAGCAGCAGATTCTGGATTATCTGATTGCGGCGCTCAACCAGGACGGTTATTTTGAGGATGACCCGCAGCGCGCAGCTGAATATCTCAAGGTTCCCGAAGAAGAGGTTTTACATATGCTGTCGGAGCTGCAGAAACTGGATCCGGCGGGGATCGGCGCCCGCAGTCTGGAGGAGTGTCTTCTGCTGCAGATCGAACGCGAAGAAATTACGCAGGAGCAGAAACATGATACGGAAGAAATAGTCCGTTCATATCTTCCGCTGATTGCAAAAAACCACTTGCATGTGATTGCAAAAAAGATGAAAATAAGTACAGAGCGCGTTGATTTCTGCTGCAATCTGATTCGCTCGCTGAACCCGAAGCCCGGAAATGCATTCAACGACAGAGAGCATTTCCATTATATCAGTCCGGAGGTCGTTGTCGTAAAATTCGGCGACCATTTTGATGTGCTGGTAAATGAGCAGCAGTATCCGGCTTTTCAGATTAATGCTTACTATCAGGAGCTTGCAGAAACCACAAAAGACCGGGAGACCAAAGCATATCTTCGGGAAAAACTGAAGCAGACGCAGGAACTGCAGGACAGCATCCGGTACCGGGTATCAACGCTGTCCGGCGTAGCGCACCTGCTGGTTGAGAAACAGCTGGATTTCTTCCGTTATGGGCCGGGACACAAGCGTCCGATGCAGCTGGCAGATTTTGCGGAAGAACTGGATCTGCATCCGTCCACCATCAGCCGGACCATGAGCAGCAAATATCTGCAGTGCAGCTGGGGCGTCTATCCGCTGAATTATTTCCTGACGGGAGAGGTACATGCGACGGATACCGGCGAAGCAACGACCCGGGAACATATCATCTCGGTGATGCAGGAAATTGTCGATGCGGAAGATAAGAAAAAACCATTGAGCGATCAGGCGATTTCAGAAGCACTGAAGGAGCGCGGAATCGAAATTTCCAGAAGAACAGTCAGCAAATACCGGGGCATAGCCGGAATTCCGGACAAGAGCGGAAGAAAGGAAATATAGGAAGTACAGATGAATACAGAAGATACCATGTTCACGCTGCGGGATGATAACGGAAATGAAGTCGGATGCGAATATTTTGATTCCATCGAACACAAAGGAGAGGAGTACGCAGTCCTTCTGCTGAAAAATGAGGAAGAGGGCGAGCTTGTCTTCATGCACGTGCTCTCCGACAGAAAATTTGAGCCGCTCAAAGATCAGGAGACGCTGAATGCGCTGTACGGGATCTTCCAGGAGCGGCATGCAGACCTGTTTGAATTTGAGTGATAAGTCCAGTCTCAAGGAAAGCCGGATCGCACGTTTACGTGCAGATCCGGCTTTATTTGAGACGACAACAGACATGAGGACGTGTCTGCGCGAGCAGACGGAAAGTCCGAATGGCTGAAGCGCGGCGGGAGTGCGCAGCACGTAGCCGTGCGGGACTTATCTTGAAAGTGCCTGTGATGCATATTTCAGCAGCCACGCCCGCTCATTTTTAGAAGGATCGTCCAGAACGATTTCAAGGAGCTCCCGCAGCATCTCTCCGATAGCCGGGCTCTGCGGATAACCGAGGCGGATAAGATCACCTCCGTTGATGGTGAGGTCTTTGACGGAGACGCATTGTTTTTCGTCCATGATCGTCTTGTAGACTTCCCAGACATCGAGAATGCGCTGCAGCGTCTGTTCTTTGATATAGTCACTCTGCGCGAGTGCATCTGCATATTGTACCTGCATCAGGTAAGGAAAAAGTTCGGTGCCGACTTTTGCAACGGCGTGCCGGACTTCTTTTTGTTCCGGATGCATGCGCCAGTCATGATATTTAATCAGCGTTTTAACTTTACCGGTGGTGTCATTGTCCATGCGGAGCCGGTGCAGCACTTCATCTGCGATGGCGACGCCGGCAGGGCCGTGTCCCTTAAAATGATCGACGCCCCACGCGTCGGTGGTGCGGCAGGCGGGTTTTCCCATATCATGGAGAAGCATCGTGAGGCGGAGGATCCGGTCTTCCGGTATCGCACACATGGCTGTCAGCGTATGTTCGCCCACGTTCAAATAGTGGTAGGGTGTATTCTGCGGCGTTTCCATCATCCGGTCAAATTCCGGCAGAATGATTTTAGTAATGCCGAGTTCCCAGGCGGTATACAGATAATCCGGATGTTTGGAAGTGATCAGCTTGACCAGCTCCGTACAGATCCGTTCTGCGCTGATGTCCGCGAGCGTCGGAGCGAGCTGTTCAATGCCGTCCCGGGTCGCCGGATCAATGGCAAATCCAAGCTGTGCTGAAAAACGTACCGCACGGAGAATCCGGAGCGCGTCTTCGCTGAATCGTTCCGAAGGAGTTCCGACACAGCGGACGACCTTTCGCTGGAGATCCTGCATTCCGCCGAAGCAGTCGACCAGTCCGTCTTCTTCGTTGTAAGCCATGGCGTTGATGGTAAAATCACGCCGCGCAAGATCTTCCTCCAGACTTGCGGTGAAAGATACAGAAGAGGGACGCCGGTGGTCGGCATATTCACCGTCGATGCGGTATGTCGTCACTTCATAGGGTGTGTGTGCAATCAGAACCGTGACCGTGCCGTGTTCGATCCCCGTATCGATGGTGCGGGAAAATACACGCTTGATTTCTTCGGGACGTGCAGACGTGGTGATATCCCAGTCGTCCGGGGTGCGCATCAGAATCGTATCGCGCACGCATCCGCCGACCGCATAGGCTTCATAGCCTGCCTGATGCAGGGTGTCCAGTATGATTTTTACTTTTGCAGGCAATTTAATCTTCATATCTGTATGATACGTCATTTTTTCCGCTTGTTCAAGTTGACAACATGGCTGTTTTTCCCTAGAATCTTTTGTAGAGTTAAAATGCAGGAAAATGCCGGTACACAGCAGAATGATATGCTGCCGGGGATGTTCCGGGAAAGAAAAGACTGCATTTTCTCAAATTATACGACCCGAGGGGAAACGAGAGGAAAACCATGG
>CAZRNI010000021.1:0-17212 GCA_964601425.1 uncultured Eubacterium sp.
AAGGCAACGGACTCTGACTCCGTCATTTCAAGGTTCGAATCCTTGTAGCCCTGTAAAATCAGCGGGAAGTCATAGATGTATGATTTCCCGCTTTTTGTTGATTTTACGCGGTTTTCTCGCATTCATATCTGAGTGTTCAATAACCAGATATGTATTAAAAAATCCATGTTTGAGTGTAAAAGTTGACGCGCCAGTTGACGCACCATCATCTGTGATCTGATCGCAGGATGTATGCAATTAAAAGCACTGCTGCAGCTGCGATCGGTGATGTTATGATGATAGTTCCAGCCATCAATATATTACATATCATTTCCTGCATATCGATCCTCCTTTATTATTTCTTCTTAATATATGAAGCTTTTACAAATCCATAGTATTTCCCGGCGATCCTGATGTAATACCACTTGCTCCCGTCCTTCGCCTTAATAGTATCGCATACATCTACCTCGTTTCCTTTGGCCAACTTTGGCCATGACTTGATCGTCGGATTCTCGGCACCGGCCCAGCTCCGGACATTGAGCAGGCTACAGTTGTATACGACACCAGTCCACTTCGGTGTCTTAGACGGCGCGGCTGCGCTAGTGGCAGTTGTCGCAGTTGTTGAAGCAGTTGTCGCGGTTGTTGAGCCAGTTGTTGAACCAGTTGTTGCAGTTGACGCAGTCGAATAACGCGGTTTCGCAAATCCTCGGATATATCCCCATCCTATATTGACTGTTCGTTTACCAACAACTCCATTCATATTACCTTCAATGACTGTGAACTGTTTCTTTGCAGTGTTTACGGATTCCACGATGCCGATATGGTCTGCCCATCCCGTATTCGGCTGCACGTCATCGTCCCAGTTATAACAAACGATATCCCCGACTGCAGGTGTAACAGATCCATCCTCATTCCAGATGCCGGCAGGTTTGAATACGTCTTCGATGAACCTCTCTACTCCGCATTCCGTTCCGCCGATCGGATCCACGGTTCCGCAGGCAATGAAAGCTGCAGATACCGTCGTCGCGCAATAATCATCCGTGTATGTGACCTTGTATCCTCTGGCCCTTGGCGTATAGCTGTTGTACAGGTCGATTATATCCTTATGTGTGCCTTCTGCTCTGCTCTTTCCGATCCATGCGCGCATTACAGCCAGGACGTCTTCTGCTGTGATTCCTGTCTTTTCTACAGCAGCCTTTGCTGCAGTCCGATCTTTTTTCGCGCACATTGCTTTCCACTGTTCTTTCGTCAGTTTGGAAGTGTTACGGTCCACCTTCCCTCCTGAGTTTGTGTACTGCCAGATCGTCCAGGACTTCCAGTCTCCGATGTTGTATCGGCTCGGAAATGCCGGCACGTCCCAACTGCTCCTGTAATCCGGGTATCCCGCGAACCACAGCTGCACCAGCGCCGCAACATTCGCGCAGTCCGCGCATCCGGTCGATCCTGTATATAACATCGGATAGATCCCGGCCAGTGCATAAAACGCATTGCAGAAGGTTTTCACCCATGTTGTCGATCTCCACGCTGAATTATCATCGGATTCCCAATCGATCGCCGGAATGATATCACCCTTATCCAAATCCGGTTTGATAACCGAATAGAAATATTCCGCCTCCTTCTTCGCGGTCAGGCCGGTAGCGTAGTGATACGCTGCCAGCAGCTTTCCATCCTTCCTCGCTCTGTCCATCGCGGGACGGTAGTATGACTCCCACTTGTATGCAGACATCCACTGCGTCGCCTTAACGATCGCGAAATCAGATTCCTTGTAGGCTTTTTCGGTGACTGCGTTGAACGGCCATCCATTATAATGACTGATGTCGATCCCTTTTAATGACATTGATTTCCTCCTATACGCAAAAAGGATCCAGACTCTTCGCCCGGATCCCCATATTCAGTGTGTAATTATTTCAGGTCGTCTTCCATGCTTGCTGCCGGTATAATGCCGGCCAGTTGATACTTCTGCAGTTCTGCCTGCAGGATCAGATATTTTGCTTTCAGTTCGTCGTAGCTGTCATTCTGTATGGAGTGATTGACGTTATTTACAAAATTCTTCAGGAACTTCGGCAGTGGTACTTTCATCTTATCCAGATTCTCAATGATTGAAAGGCACTCCATCAGCAGGATGTATGCGCTGATTCCCTGCAGTATGTATGGCGTCAGCTCCATGCCGGTCGTGAACAGAACGCCCATCAGGATGATCAGGATCTCTCCTGCCTTCTTGACGAGACCTGCACGCATCTTTGCGCTTTCGAAATTCTTCTGCACGAACCATGCCGCCAGAAATCCCGTGATGATGTCAATCGCCATCATGGCGCACGGCAGTATCATAATCCACTTGTAACTGGCAAAGTGTACCTTCGCCAGCAGATCCATCAGTGTAGCTGTCTGCATTTCATATTCCTCCGTCAATCTTTTCGATTTTATTTGCCAGCTCGTATACTTCCAGTTCGAAATCGTCCCCCGCACAGTCGGCCAGACCGTTCTGTGCGAGGATTGAATACAATCGATCGATCAGGTTTGCTTCTCTTCTGACGATATCCACCAGTTCGGTGATTGTCTCATAATTTGTTTCCATCCTCTTCCCTCTTGTTGTATCGCACAATATTTTCACCGTAATAGTAACATGATGTATTGTCCCCTGAATCCCTAACATTTTATGTTGCTTCGCCTCTGTTTCCGCTATGAAAACAGGCACGAAAAAGCACCCAGCCCGGATGCTCTTTTGTTCGGTATATAATTGTAAATAGTTAGCGAAGCTTTACCCCCCCCCATGAAAAATCCAAGGTTTTATGAACAGGTCGTTGTACAGCCTGCACATATTCTGGACCGTATGGTATGCATCGAAGTTGAGTGCGTATGCTTTCCATGATTGAAATGATGCGTATACATCGTCGTACGTCATGATCCCCTGCTCCAGGAGCGGAACGAAGCGCTTCAGCTTCCTTCGCTCTCTGGTCACGGAGTTTTTGTAAATCTTCCGGACCACTCTGCCGTTCTCCGTCAGGAAGAATCGGGTCTTCAGATATGTGAATCCGTGGCTGATCTTGACGATCTGCGTCTTCTTCAGATTCAGTTCCAGTCCGAGACTTGTGCAGATGGTCTGGATCTGATTCAGGCATTCATGCAGATGCTCTTTGCTTTCGTGGATCAGATATCCGTCGTCCATGTACCGGCCATATTCCTGAATCCGCAGCACTTCTTTGATGTAGTGATCAAGCCTGTTTCCTGCGGCCAGTGCAAATGTCTGGCTGATCTGGCTTCCGAGTCCCAGGCCGGCATCTCCTCCGAACATGTCTATGAAGTGATCCGTCAGCTTGATGATCCGTGGATCTGTGAACTCCTCCCGCATGATCCGTTTGCACAGGTCATGTGAGATGGTGTCGAAGAACTTTGTGAAGTCGAACAAGAGTATGTACCCTTCTGTGTCGTGCTTCCGGTAATGCTTCTGCAGATGCATCACGAGTCTCCGGATCGCGAAGTGATATCCTTTGTTCTCCAGGGAAGCTGAATTGTCGTAGATCAGCGTCCGTGCCAGCATCGGGACCAGCGCATGATCGCACAAGCATCTCTGCACAACTCTCTCCGACATGGTCACGGATTTGATGTGGCGCTTCTTTCCTCTCTCAAACAGGTCGAATTCGAAGAATCCGTCTGACCGGAAGGTGCCGGCCTGCAGCCTGTCATAGGTCTTCTTAACATTCAGCGGCGCCTGCGTGATGTACTTCTGCACGGACGCCTTCCATGCGACATTCCGTCTGCATTTCCGGTACGATCTGTACAAATTGGCATAAGAAAAGACGGTGTCAAAATCATCATGGACCGCAAAGCGTTCAGCCTTCTTCGCTGCCCGCTTCGCTTTACGTCTCTGATATCTTGCTTCCCGTCTTTCCTCACTTGTCATTTATACAGTACCGCTTCATTCAGTTTCTTCAGCTTCTCCAGTTTCTTTTCCCGCATCTTTTTGGCACTTTTATGCTCTCTGCATGTGAATCCCCATCCGACAGACGCGCCGCGCAGTGCGCAGTGTCCGCCATCCGCGATCGGAGGATTCGGCCGGTACAGGTAGCAGGTCGTGCAGTCACCGTTGAACGGTTCAATCGGTTCTGCCTGCAGGATTGCTTCGCATATGTCAGATGTAACAAGGTGAAGTGTCTTTGCCATTGATTCTACCTCCAAAATGATCGATTGTACGGCTGCCGGATGGTTACATATAGCCGCATAGCGTTACCGGGCATGTAACAGTGCATCACCATCAAGCACTGCCATGCAAGCAGCGTCCGTCCGAACGCATCAATCGATTTATTTACCGTGTTCTCACGGAGGGTCCTATTCTCCTTCTCATCCTCCAGCCCTGATTTCGCCCGAAGGTTACTTTGTCGCACTTGATGAGGATCCGAGAGCGACGCCATACGAGTTGTTGGCGTTGTTATTGTTATTGTTGCCGCTCGTGTTTACATTATTGAAGTTATTGTTGTTATTAGCAGACCGCAGCCACCAGATACTGGCGACGCGGAAATATACAGAACAGAACCCGTATTACCTGACATTCTTCAGCCGCTCTTTGTCGCTTTTCATGATTCCCTTTACGAGCCGGATCTCCGTGTCGATCAGATCCATCCAGTATTTCATGACATTGTGTTCCAAGCCGAACAGCTCATGCGCCACCTCGACCTGGGACACAAGGCTCTGCAGCTGCGCATTCGCCTTCAGAAAGTAGTCTCTCCGGAGCTGCACTTCGTGCGCATTTGTGGGATAGATGGAGTTCGCCATCTTCACATACTCATGCACCCGTGTAGCAGCATTCGCAATCGGCTGCGACACATAGAAGGTGTACCGCTTCGGAAAGCTGATGCACTTCTTAATGGTATAGATCTGGAGCTGCCTTGCCGTGTACAGGAATTCGATTTTCGACTCATCGCGTTTTGATCGTATCACTGACATATGCTTTTCACCTCATATGCATTGTATACCACCTCTTTCCTGTTTTTCCAGTAAAAATTCGGCCGCTTACGCGGCATGTGTTCGGGTTCGTCTCCGGCCTGAGTATCTGGGCGCACAAGGCGCCCAGATTATGGTAAACCGGTCAGGTAGAGAAGCCGAGAGCGACGCCATACGAGCTGGTGGCGTTGGTACTGTTAGTGCTGCCGCTCGTGCCCACATAACAGAAGGTAATGCTGCTAAAAGCAGACCGCAGCCACCAGATACTGGCGCTCGTCGCGCCAGCCTTCATCTTGATGCGCGAAGCTGCATCCGGATAAACAACTGTATAGACCGGTCCCTGTGACTCATCGTTTGTTCCGCCGAAGATCTCTCTGTAGGATGGAATCCACACAAGCTCTGACGATACAACATTGTTCACAGAACTACCCGAAGCATTGTATATCCTCGTGTATTTCTTGACTGCTTTGATGTTGTTCCGTACAACCGTCGGGATCAGCGGGTAAACGGTCTCGTCCAGATACGTCTTCATATCGCAAGGATACCCATATCCGCCGATGGTGCCAGTCCCTTCCTGATACCCGTCCACATGTCTGTTTGGAGCTTTTTGAACATCAGCAGATACCGTGAATGCTCCGGTGCTGCTGAACGTGACTGTTCCGTAATAGTTATATACCGCCAGCTGATCGAATTCGCAGTATACCGTCACGGTGTCGCCCGCTGCCACTTCCACTGTATGTGTTGCTCCCGTGGTATTTGTGTAGTTTGTTGCGACCGCAGTTCCGTTGACCGTCAGTGTTGTAATCCTGTTTCTCGAAGCATTTGAGTTCGATGTCTTGTAGAGGATTGACAGTGTGCCGGCCTCAGTCGCCGTGATCGTCCACGTTGCTTTCGCAGTAGACACATTATATCGGTTCTGCGACGTCCAGGTGTTTCCGCTTGCCGTCCAGGAATCCACTTCCGGATAAGAATAGATCGTCACCAGATCCGGATTCATTCTGTGGCTCGTTGCCAGCAGCTCCATACTCAGCCACGACAGCTGCGCGTATCCGGATCCGGAGTACAGTTCATCCGTCATCGTACCGACGATCTGCATATTTACTATGCCTTCGGTTCCGAGATCCAGTGCCTTGTAATTGCCGACGTTGTAGTAGTCAGCCGCAGTGCCTGCATTGACGCGGGACATGATTGTTTCCCAACTGTCAGTGATCTCTGCAACCTCAAGCGCAGATTCGAATACGGCATAGACATTCGTGTTTGCCGTGATGTTCTGCAGGGCTGTCGGATCGGCAGTCTTTGCGCCGCTTGTCCGCGACCATCCGAGGAATGCGGTCTGCTCCGGATTTGTCGGCGTAGTACCGGTGTACGTTGCGTTGTTGCCCTCGTATACGGATACTGTCTGCAGCAGCGTGGATCCGTTGTAGAAGTTGACATTGTACTTCGGTGTAAACAGAGCGCTGTACGTGATATTTCCTGTAACAGCGCTGACTTCCGGTTCCCATCCGATTGCAGTACGTCCGTCCTGTGTCGGAGTAGCACCGTCGTAATGCGGCATAGTTCCATATGGTACGTTCGTATCGGTTTCCAGTGTCGTGGATCCGTTCTTCCATGTGATCGTGTATGTTCTGACCGTTCTGGAGTATGCAGCGTACACCGTTCTGTCTTCCGTTACGTTCTGGATGCATGATGCATCTGCAGTCTGCGCGTCCATCTGTGTATTCCATCCGACCGCTGTGAATGTATACTGGGCCGTCTGTGATCTTGACGGTACAGACGGTATCGCGCTCTGCGGGACACCGTTGTAACATGTGATCGCTGCCACTGTAGATGAGCCGTCCCATGTCTTCAACGTTAATGTCGTCTCGAGGTGGTCAGCATCGTAATTGATGTACGGATATCTCGATTCAAATTCAGCTTTCTGTTCTCCTGTGAGCGCCGGTACGTGGATCGTGCCTGATACCTGTGCTTTATCGACATTGCCGCCGCTCTCGTCCAGGCCTCTCATCGTATCCAGTACATCCAACAGGCCGTCGATTTCTGCAGCGTCCTGACACTCCCACTGGATCCCGATCAGGCGGACGCGGCTCTGTGCCGGTATCGCGTTCAGAATCGCTTTCTCGTCGATTGCCGTGCTGACATTTTCAAGACGCAAGGTCGAAATGTTCGCGTATGATGGGATCGAGAACTCCGTGATATTCTTCTGGTTCATGATCGTTAGGTTCGTCATGGTCTCCGGCAGGTGCAGCTTTTTCAATACACCTCCGTTCGGCAGCGTCAAACCCTGAATCTTTGTGCCTTCGAAATAGACCTCTTCGATGATTGAGCACCCGGAGATGTCGACAGCCGTCTGTGTGTGGCCTTCCATTGTCGTGTCTCCGAGGCCTGAACAGTTCCGCGCATCCAGCTTTTTCAGCAGGATGTTATTTCCAAGTGTCAGTGACAACAGGTTCTTGTTGTCGTAATTTGCATCCGCGTCCCCGACCTTGATCTCCTGCAGTCGCGTGGCCATGCTGAAATCAGCATATCCGACGTTCAGACCGGACAGATCTCCAACCGACGCCAGCTGTGACGAGCTGTAAATGTAGATCTCTGTATCGTCCAGTGTGTCCAGCGGGCATGCAAGCGTTGATACCACGCCTCTTTTTCCCCGCGTCTGCACAAGGTACGACCCGTACTTGACGGTTGGGTAGATGTCTGCATACGGCCTGATCGATATGTTTGCTTTGGAATATCCTCTCAACGTGATAAAATCCGTCAGCGCGTCGCCAGCATTTCGCTTGCTGTCGATATAACGAAAGCGGTTGTATGCCCACCATTTGCGCTGTTCTTCTTTCAGGCCCTGCAGCATCCCGAGGTTCGACCAGTTTCCGTCCTGAATACCGGGTTCCTTGTATTTAAATTTTGAGTCTTCGTTCACGAGCCGCTCCGGCCACTTTGACTGATGCTCTTCGAACATCTGCTCCATCTTCTCGTAAGAAATCGCACCAGTAGATCTGAGCGTCCGGTACATTGCGTTCAACTCATCTGTAAAAGCGTCCCGCATGTTGTTCCAGATAACAGAATCCTGCCCGTTATAAATCTCTTTGTCTGCAGCCGTGCGGTCTGTGTCTTCCAGCGAATAATCAAACACCAGAAGACCTTCGTTATTAATGCCGAGCGCCGTATCAAAGTCATACGGCAGCCATACTACTTTTTTCCTCATGAATCGCTTACCTCCGATCCGATGAATGATGGGAATGCATTCTTCGCCCTGCTGTCGATCATCAGGAACAACTCCGTGAAGAGATAATAGAACAGCGCGGAATCCAGTTCCATGTAGTCGCCGGCCTCTGCCTTGAACTTTGCCAGACGGTAATCAGCCGTGTCGTTCGTATATACAACTCCACCGTACGTTATCGGCTCCGGCAGTGCATCTCCTGTCGCCGCTGTCCTGTCCGTGGACGCTGCCCAGGCACCGAACTCGGCCAGCTGCGCGACGTCGTCGTAGGCCGGATCCGTATCCGGGAATCTTGCTTCGAAGTCATTTTTCCATCCGTCTCCCGAGTAGTCCGCACTCTTGAACAGGACTCTGTTCGACGTATTGTTCAGGATTTCCCACGACTCGTCTCCGTTTGTGAATCCGAATACCTCTTCTGTTCCCTTGTCGTTGTTGTAATTGTATTTCCCGAGGAATGTCGTCTGGTCCATTGTTGTGTCGTGCCAGAATACAACCATTGGGAATCCGTCAATGCCCTGTCTGACCTTGCTGTTTGCCACCTGCGCCGGCGTCTTGTACGGGCAGGCCTCGTTATACAACCTTGCCAGTTCCACGTTGTTTGCGCCTTCAGACGATGCATAGTCTGCTTTGTAGCAGAATGAATTCGTCGGGATCGCGTCATTATTCATGGCGTAATTCTCGATCATGCTTCCGCTGCTATTGACGAATCCATTCTTGTGTTTCGTCTTGTAGTTCTTACGCGGGTAGTATTGTGATGTCGTACCTTGCACATCGATCTGCACGCCCGTGGATGTGAAGCTCCTTGACGGATACAAGGGATGCACGAATGTGATGTTCACCGTCTTCTTGTCCCCCTTGGACTGCGGCAGCTCCGGACCCTCGATGATCAAGTACGGCAACGTTGCCGGCAGGTTCGCAATAACGATGTTTCCGTATGCGTCATTGATCGCGTTTCTCGTGTATCTGTCGAGCATGGTTGTGCCATCCTGTGTATCCGCGATCCAGTTGTCAACAATCTGATCGGATGTTAGATCGTTGTCGTATACTCGGATGTTGTACAGGTCGATTGTGCAGTCAGATGACCCGATACTTATATTTACCGGCGATGCCTGCGAAAAGTCGTCGTCCGTCGGATATTGTACGCATCCGGACTCCACGCCGTTGATATAAATCGACATCAGCCTGTGTTCCGTTCGTTTTTCAATAACGAATGCTATCCTGTTGTGTTCGTCTTCTTTGTACTGCGTACTGATCTGCGACTGTTCCGATGACAGCGTGGCCTTCTGAGCTGTTACCGACAATCCTCTTCCGCCGTTCATGCAGCTGAGAATCGTTGCGTCATAGTCGAGCACGTTTCGAGTAGCATACTCCAGTTCGATCGTTTTACCGGTCGAGCGAAAATCCGTCTCAAAGATCTTGTACGGTATTGTGATTCTCGCATCTCCGGTTACGCGCATGACGGTCGCGTTATCCGTATCTCGCTGCCATCCGTCCGATACCCAGTTGAATCCGGAAAATGACGCTGCAATCTTGGATAATCCTTCTCCATACGTCCATGTATCCGGATGCTCCTCATTGTTAGATCTTCCCTGTGATGTAAGATACAGGACAAGATCTTCCGTCTCGGCCTCGACATCGATCTCTGATTCCGTGACAGTCAGGCTGAATGATTTTGTCTTTCCGCCGCTCTCGATGCGGATTGTAAGCGGATCGACTGTGTTTGCCTTGTATGCATACGACTGTTCTGTTCTGTCTACGGTCTGCGTGGTCATCAGCTCGTTGTTCACGTAGATTTTGACTTCTGCTGTCAGTGCCTTCGGGTTGTAGACCGAATATGAAATCGGGATCAGTGAATACTGCTGTACAGACGTCTCGTTGAAGGACGATGTGATGATCGTATCGTCACTGAGCGGATCTATTGACATGAATTCATAATACAGTTCATTGGATCTTACTGTCTCAGTGTTAATGATCGACTCGAAATACACCTTCAGAGTATGCGCGCCATGGCTCTGCGCCGGAATCGTGAACGACAGCTGCTTATTGGATACGGACGTTGTCATGACGATCGTGTCTGTACCGTCAAGCACTTTGTGGACCGTCTTCTCGACCGCGCCAACCGGTACGAGCGGGAAAGAAATAACGCCGGTGTACTGCGCTGTGTCATCGAACGAAGAGGCGATATAAAGTTCCACGCATGTGATGGTCAGTGTCGTCGTGTGGGCCTGATCGTATACGTCCGAGATCCTGATCTTCACCTTGTTGGTACCCGGCTGCAGATACTGCTTCAGTTCTACACTGATCTCTCCCTGCGGTATCTGATATGATGATCGAACGATGTTATTGACTGAAATGCGGATCGTTCCGTCTCCTGTCGGCATCTCGTTCTCGATGCTCGACCATCTGAACCGGGCGACCAGCGAAGATCCCACCACGATAGTTTTGGCGTTGAATCCGGAGATGTTCTCTGCT
Organism: uncultured Eubacterium sp.; assembly: GCA_964601425.1. Lineage (GTDB taxonomy): Bacteria > Bacillota > Clostridia > Lachnospirales > Lachnospiraceae > CADBRN01. The sequence goes on from CAZRNI010000021.1 coordinate 10,607, forward strand.
TCGAACTTTGCGCTGACTGTTTCGCCGCCTCCGCCACCTCCGCCTTTGTCTCCGAGATACATGCCATTCTCGCTGGCTTCATTCTTGTATGTCGGATAGACGAATTTTGAGACCTCATCGTAATACAGACCCAGGTCATCTTTGTCGATGCTCACATTCTGCAGTGCAGCCTCCAGCTCGTCCATCTTGGAGTCGAGTGTCGCCATATGGTTTTCGGCATTATTAGCCGTGTCTCTCGCTTCCGATGCGGTCTGCTCTGCGTTGGTTGTGATCTCAAGGATTTGCTGCCCCTTGCGATTGATTTCCGCGATCTTCTCATCGTACACTTCGTCAATATCATCGATTGCGTCCTGCGTCTTCTGTTCAATCACGGAATTCAGATTGTTGTACGCTGTCTGTGCCGCCTGTGCCGACCGTGCTGCGTTCTGCTCGGAAGTCTCAGCATGTGATGCTGCAGTTTCCGAACGTGTCGTCAGTGCTTCGATGGCTGTTTTGGCAGAGTCAGACTGGCGTCCGGCCGCGATGATCTCATCTGTCCGGTCGATGACATTAATCAGCTCTCGGATCTTTGAGTTCGAGATCGTATCTTTGTCCAGCGCGGACCGCTCGACATGAATCAGGAACGTCGCCGTGTTCAGTTCCTTGTCGCCCTTTTTAAGAACCAGTTCGAATGCTGCGATGCCGGCCGCTGCCGTCATCTGCTGATCGCCGGTCACGGTAACGGTGCTTCCGCTGATCGTGCAGGCCTCGGAATATCCATTTCCGTCACGCTTCGTACCACGAACTTCTGCTGTCGTTCCGGACTGCACGACAAATTCGCCCTTCCTGGATACGAGATTGAATACCAGCGTGAAATCAGAGTCATACTGCTTCAGGCCGAATTCGAGCGGAAGACCACCCTGCGTCATATCCAGATCATAAGTATATGTAATCATTTAGATACCTCTTTTACTGCAGCTTGTTTTCTCTGATATACTTGCGGATCGCCTCAATATGCTTCGCGAGTGCCGAATCTACGACATAAAAGTTCTGTTTGTTGTTCTGAGAAATCGGTTCTCCGGTTTCTTCGTTCACTTCGTCGAATGTGAAAGAAATGCGATCTCCGCCATTTACATTCAGCACCATAAAACTACTAAGCTGTTTCATAAAGAATTGCCTCCTGTTCCATAATCAAATCATTCAGTTCCGATTCGTATACTCCCTCTGGCGTCTGCAGGTTTGGTGTGTATCCCAGATGATCCTCCCGTTCCAGTCGTTCCGTCTCATAACCGGCCTGTTTCGCCTTTAGTTCCCACGAAAATGTGAGGTTAGGCGTTCCTTTTACAACAAAATACGTCGGGGTTCTCTCTTCTATCCATAAATCTCCCGGGCCGCACTTCTGAAGGAATACCTGGTATTTCAGGTCGCTTCTGATTGTTTCCGCAAAGATATCATCTATGTCGATCACCGCGATGCCTTCCTCGTCTGTGATTCCGTCTCCAATATCTCCGAACATCGGCGACGGCATCTCATAGCAGTACAGCAGTCTCTTTTCGTAGTTCTCTGTCTGCGCTTCCCTGCTTTTTGTCCCAGAGCATGTCAGCGTAGTACTTTTTATTGCAAAATTGACGCTTAGGTCTCGATATATATCAACTCTCTGGTTTGCGACATTACTTCTTACGTACGACCATAGCGATCCGCTATTTCCGTTAATGCTAAAAGATGTGCCCCAGCATTCAATGGAGTCTCCCCTCATATCGAGATCGCCGGACGACGATATGCTCGCATCTCCGCTGGTGCCCGTCGATATTTCCAAGCTTTGGTTTTTATAACCAGACGGGTAAATGTTCACAATGGACCCTGATGACGAAGATCCATATGGAGATCCCACTTCCAGAATCGTGTCAACGCCACCCGACAGCTTAGTCGGCGACTTCAATGTGGAGGCTGCTATCTCGTTATTGTCGAGATCAAAATACACACGGCCGTTCTTCGAGCTGATCTTTCCGATCTGCATGAATTCGCCTGCGATGTATAATTCTCCTTTGTTTGTCAGGTAAATACCCTGAACCGTGCCGTTCTTTGTCAGCTTGTTGAATACCATCTCCTGTGTCAGGCCATTGCCTTCTGCGATATCTCCGAGCGTCGTATCCCCCACAGCTGTCGTTGATGCAAGCTGGAATTCACCGGTGTCCAGATTCCAGTAATTGTGGCCCGCTGCATCTGCCAGCAAACCGGTCACGATAACATCTGCCACCGCGCCCAGGGCCGTGATAGCCGTCGTCCATACCCAGTCCGTGTTATCCTGATTTCTCTTTTTTGAAATCATGATTCCCTGCGTTCCGATTCCGAGCGCTCCGAACATATCGCTTGTCGGATCCAGATTCTCGAACAGGATCGCGAGGACATCCTGCTTCTCCGCGATGTTGTACTGCGTCCGGATTATGGCCATCGATCCGTTCAGCACGCCTTTGATCTTCTCCGCGATGACCGATCCGTCTCCGGCCAGTGCTGAATTTGCTCTCTGCGCCAGTTCATCGATACCGCGCAGGCCCTTCGTCAACGCATCGAAATATGATTCCCGAAATGCTCCCAGCGTCACGTTCTCGACGCGCTTTTTCAGGCAGTTGTACGTCAGCTCCACGACTCTGGCGTTTGTGCTAAATCCCAGATGCGAGTTGTAGCAGTGGATCGTATCTCCGAGCGATACCGTTTCCAGATCCGCGATATCTGCATACTGTTCTGTGTTCTGCAGCAGGATCAGGTCTGCTTCGATCGTCAGATCCGGTTTGTCTGCTCCTGCGTCAAATTCTTCCTCGCACTTTGTCCGAAGTGCTGCGTCCAGCGCGGCCTGTGTATCGCACACGATGATTCCATTCAGCTCATCGTCTTCCTGTGCATCCTCCCGCATCTTTACGTCCGAAAATGTGATCGTGTTGGCATAGATCAGCGCATAGTTGTTGATCAGCGGCGAATCCACGTGCCCGTGGTTCGACATCATGTAACCGTTGTACGCCTTCGGATAGATCCGCGTCGTGACCGTTGCCATGTCCAGTTCCACGCTCATGCCATCTTCCGGCAGGTTCTTGCCGTACCGGATCTCGACATTGTAGTCGCCTCCGGCCCTGGCATTGATCCTTATGGTGTAATTGTCGAAGATCGCCTCTCCGCCCCACCTATTGATAAAGCTGTTGTCTTCTTCTCCGACCAGCGCCTCCAGCAGATTCTTGTACTCATAATATGCCGTTGCCTTCGTCAGGATGTCTGAGATACCTCTGTACTTTCCTGTGCAGAGAATGTTCAGTGCTTCCTGACCGTTCTTTTTCTCCGGCCGGACATCTTCCAAGAACTTATCACTTCTGCAGTCGTAGAAGATCGGCTCCATCGTACACGTCACGCCCGTATCGGATTTATACGGTTTTCGGATGCGGAACAGCTGATCGCCGTTGAAGGACGGCATCTTCACGACCGCCTCCTCGGCTAGATACTTCCACCGTCCTTCCGAATCGAGTGGATGCTCCAGCGTCGCCTCCCACGCTCCATTCAATATCGCATGAACTTCTGCGGTTTCAGGGAACAGGACGCAGTCTCCATTCTTCGTATAGTCCGTATTATCACGGTTGTATACCTGTATCATCTGCACCTCCAGTTCGGGATAACTTTCGTTCCGGATCCCGATGCCGAAATGGTGTTAACGCCCGGTACCAGATACAGGTCCTCATAGTCTCCTGATAGTCTTGTATTCCGAAGTACCATATCCGATAAAGTGTACGTGATCATCCGATCCGTATCGATCAGTGTCGTTCCCTGTACCGTGATCGTCGCCGTGTTTCCGTTGACGGTCAGTGTCTGGGACCCGCTGCCGGTCAGGATCCAGACCGGATGTGATTCCTCATATTCGTTGTTGAGGATCCGACGGTCGGTGATGGCATATTCTTCTTTGCCGTCTACCCTGTACAGATACGGATCTGCTGTAAACTCTGCTTCGAATCTTCCGATTTTCTTCAGTTCCCGCTCTTCTCCGGATATCTGCACGAACAAAACTTTTCTGAAATACTCTCTGTCGTCCGAAAAAATCAGTTCTCCTGATCCCGACAGCCATCTCCTGATCTTCCGAAAGCGCTCCGCCCATCTGGACGGGCGCTCTCTGAAATTGAAGGATATTGGTATTTCCACAGGGTTCAGGTATCTGTCGCCGGTCAGCACGCCATCCCGGCCTGCCACCTGAAATGTTTCCACTTCTTCCTGCGGCGTCGGGATTGCCGGCCGATCCGTGATCAGGATCCCGAGTTCCCTGCCGGTCAGGCCTTTATATTCAATGTCATACATTGGCATTGCCTCCTCTTGCCAGCGACTTTCCGCGCTGTATATCTGTGATCTCCTTGATGACAAATCCTGTTAGCGGACGGCCGTTCAGATAGAAGTGGTTGACGACGCCGATATCACCAGCTCCCACCAGCTCCCTGAGTTTGTCTTCGCTCAGTACGATTTCGCCGCCGCTGCCGTCTCCGAATCCCTTTAAGCCATACGGCGTCTGCAGCACCGTCGGGCTTGTGAACATGACCGGATTGTCGTACGCCTTCTTGTACCATTCGACGCTGATGCTCATCGGATCCGGGATCGTTCCGAGTAACGGTACATTGATGTAGCTTCCGACAAATATATGCGGCAGTTTCAGATCCGGCAGCTGCCAGTCGAAAGAGAACAGCCCCTTGATTGTCTCGACGATTCCGCTGACCTTTTCTTTTGCGGCCTCAATTTTTTCAGTAATGGCATTCTTTACGTTGTCGAATGCCGTCGAGGCTTTGTCTTTGATCGAGTCAAACTTGTCTGAAGCAGCCTGTTTCATTGCATCCGCCTTGTTTGACATAGCGGTTTTGATATTTTCCCAGGCTTCCGCGGTCTTCTGCTTGATGTTGTCCCACTTTTCACCGATCTTCTCTTTCAACTGGTTTGCCGACTCCTTGATCTTGTCCCAGTTTTTGATCAGAATGACGCCCGCAGCCACCAGTCCGGCAATTCCGACGACGATCAGTGTAATCGGACTCATTAACAATCCCAGGGCTGCTATTATGCTTCCAATTCCCGTAGCAATTCCGCCTATGATCATGATCAGCGGTCCGACTGCAGCTGCAATCATTGCAGCCTTCTCGATCGCCTCCTGTGTTCCCGGTGACAGATTGTCCCACTTATCTTTCAGTTCCTGGACAACATCACGAAGTTTCTCCATTGCAGCCTGAATCATTGGCGCTGCAGTTTCTACCAGCTCCGCGCCCAGATCCTTCAGCGTGTTCATCGTCGTCTGCATTTTGTCGAGCGGATCCAGCGTTTCTTCGAAGGTCTTGTCTACCGTCCCCGCATAATCCTGCAGTGATGTGCTGAGATCTTCGAACGACAGTTTTCCCTGCATGACAGCGTCCGCGATCGCCGGTCCGGCCTTGTTGCCAAACAATTCCATCGCAGCCTGATACGCTTCTGTTTTATTTGTTGAGTCTCCTATTGTGGTCTGCAGTTCAGCAAGCGCCTGATCCATCGTCTTGCCTTCTTTGGCCGCATTGACCAGCGCTTTTTTCATGCCTGTGAGAACCGTCGATGTGTCGATTCCGTTTTTACTCAGATTCGCGAGAAACATCGCCGAATCCGATATAGAGAATCCCATATCCGCCAGCGCCGTTTTGTTTGTCACAAGCTGGTTGGTCAGTTCGTCGACCGATACGCCAGTATCCTGTCCGGCCTTGGTCAGCGTATCCAGCAGGAGTCCTGCGTCCTGTGTGTCCACATTCCACGCAGCCATGACAGATTGCACGTTATCGATCGATGACGAGACATCTGTATCGTTCAAATCCGCGAATTTGATAAACTTTCCAGACAGATCTTCAAGCGCCTGTCCGGTCAGGCCGAATCGTGTATTCACTTCGCCGATCGCTTCGCCGGCAGTCTGAAATGATGTCGGAATGGTTTCCGCGAGGTTCTTCGCGCTTTTCTGCATGTCTTCCAGCGTCTTGCCGGATGCTCCCGTCTTTTTCGTGACGGTATCGAGCGCTTCGTCCACTTCCTTCCAGGCCGCGACGGATGCGACTGCCACGCCGGCGATCGGAGCTGTTACCTTTGTTGTCAGCTCCTTTCCGACGTCCGTCATCTTGCTGCCGATCTCTTTTACCTTGTCTCCAACAGCCTGAAACTGCTGTTTTGCAACAGATCCGAAGTCTTTCGACTCCTTCTTCAGCTTTTCAAGTGCCTGCTCGTCAGCAACGATCTGGCGCTCCAGCGCCTCCATCTGTTTCTTGACTTCCGGCGTCTGGTCCGCGTTCTTCAGCTGTGACAGAGCTTCTTTTTCTGTGTCGAGCTTCGATTTTGTTTCCTCGACCGCTTTTTTCAAAATATCCTGCTTCTGCTTCAGCAGTTCGACGTTCTTTGGATCCAGCTTCAGGAGCCGGTTCACATCGTTCAGGGAACTCTTTGTTTCGCCCAGCTTTTTATTTGTATCTTTCAGGGCTTTATCAAGACCTGTGATCGATCCATCGATCTCGATCGTTATACCCTTGATTCTGCTTCTAGCCATTGCTTATCCTCCGAGGAATTCATTGAATTGGGCCTGCTCTGCCTTCAGCGGATAATCAACAGAAT
>CAZRNI010000022.1:0-17071 GCA_964601425.1 uncultured Eubacterium sp.
AGGTGACCTCTCATTAGTGGGCACAATCGTTAAAGTGAAAATAAAAGAATCTCATACTTATTCACTGATTGGAGAACTTGTTAATGGATAAGGTGATTGTTAAAGCCAAAGAATTAAAAGAAGAAATTAATTCTCTTCCGGAAGTGAAAGAATATCTAAGACTTAAAGAAATCTATGATCTGAAGGCGGGCCGCCTTCAGATCTGTGAGCTGTGCGTCGGTCATCGTGCCGTCCTGCGGAAGAGAAGCGACCATATCCTTAAGTGCATTCAGGTCTGCCTCAACCTGTGTCTTCTCATCTGCGGAAATCTTATCACCTGCTTCATTCAGAGCCTTCTCGATCTGGAAGACTGTAGAATCAGCTTCGTTTCTTGCGTCGATTGCTTCTTTACGCTTCTTGTCTTCTGCCTCGTACTGTGCAGCTTCCTTGACAGCGCGCTCGATCTCGTCGTCGCTCATGTTGGAGCCTGCTGTAATCGTGATGTGCTGCTCCTTGCCGGTTCCCAGATCCTTAGCGGATACGTTAACAATACCATTTGCATCGATATCGAATGTAACCTCGATCTGCGGTACGCCGCGCATTGCCGGCGGGATACCATCCAGACGGAACTGTCCGAGGGACTTGTTGTCCTTTGCAAACTGACGCTCACCCTGAACGACGTTGATATCAACTGCAGACTGGTTATCTGCTGCTGTTGAGAAGATCTGGCTCTTCTTCGTCGGAATTGTGGTGTTACGCTCGATCAGCGGATTTGCGACGCCGCCGAGGGTCTCGATCGAAAGAGTCAGCGGTGTGACATCCAGAAGCAGGATATCTCCTGCGCCCTCGTCGCCTGCGAGTTTGCCGCCCTGTACGGATGCGCCGATTGCAACACACTCATCCGGGTTCAGGCTCTTGCTCGGCTCATGGCCTGTCAGCTGTTTTACCTTATCCTGGACAGCCGGGATACGTGTGGATCCGCCGACCAGAAGAACTTTTCCAAGCTCAGATGCGGAAATGCCTGCATCAGAGAGTGCCTTGCGGACCGGCTCAGCTGTCAGCTCAACGAGGTCTGCTGTCAGTTCATCAAATTTAGCCTTTGTCAGGTTGATATCCAGATGCTTCGGTCCATCCTGTGTTGCTGTGATGAACGGCAGGTTGATGTTTGTGGTGGTTGCGCTGGAGAGCTCCATCTTAGCCTTCTCAGCAGCTTCCTTGATACGCTGCATTGCCATCTTGTCGCCGGACAGATCAACACCTTCCTGCTTCTTGAACTCGTCTACGATGTATGCGACTACCTTCTGGTCGAAGTCATCGCCGCCCAGACGGTTGTTGCCGGAAGTTGCAAGAACCTCGATGACACCGTCGCCGATCTCGATGATGGAGACATCGAATGTGCCGCCGCCAAGGTCATAGACCATGATCTTCTGCTCTTTTTCGTTATCCAGACCATATGCAAGTGCCGCTGCTGTCGGCTCGTTGATAATACGCTTAACTTCAAGGCCTGCGATCTTGCCCGCATCCTTGGTTGCCTGACGCTGTGCATCGTTGAAATATGCCGGAACTGTGATGACAGCTTCTGTAACCTTCTCGCCGATGTAGTTCTCTGCATCTGCTTTCAGCTTCTGCAGAATCATAGCGGAGATCTCCTGCGGAGAAAACTTCTTGTCATCAATTGCAACTCTGTAATCGCTGCCCATATGACGCTTGATCGAAGAAACAGTCTTTTCAGCGTTGGTGACTGCCTGACGCTTTGCCGGCTCACCGACCAGACGCTCGCCGGTCTTTGTGAATGCGACGATAGACGGTGTGGTTCTGCTGCCCTCTGCGTTTGCGATAACGGTGGGTTTTCCACCTTCCATAACTGCTACACAACTATTGGTTGTACCAAGATCGATACCGATAATTTTACTCATGATAGGTCCTCCTTCTGTATTTACAAATAAGATTAATTTTCTATTTTAAGCCTTCCGGCCGCTGCGTCCTTCGGACTTTCGCGTCCGGCAAAGCTCTTCGCACTTCAGACTGTCGTCTTGCGTGCTCAATCGCTTTGGACATCCAACCGTATGTCCGCCCTGCACGCAAGCGTGCGGCGTCCATCCGTCTGTCTGAGGCCTTAATCCGTTCAATTTGCCACTTTTACCATACTGAATCTTACAACACTGTCTTTGTATTTATAGCCCTTCTGGAACTCTTCAACGATGATGTTTTCACCTTCGTTTTCGTCATCCACATGCATCACTGCATTGTGAAGTTCCGGGTCAAACGGCTGTCCGACTGCCTCGATCGGCGTAACCCCGAGATCAGTAAGCATTGTTGTCAGCTGCTTGTAAATCTTATTCATGCCATCCACGAACGGGTCTTCCGGATTGCCGGTCTCCAGGCCGCGCTCAAAATTGTCGACGACCGGAAGAATCTTTTCGATGACATCCTTCGCACCGATCTGGTACATGGATGATTTTTCCTTTTCTGTCCGCTTGCGGAAATTATCAAATTCTGCCAGCTGACGCTGCAAGCGATCCTTCAGTTCATTGATCTTGTCATCTTTGGGATCCTTCTTTTCTTTCTTCTTAAAGAATCCTTTCTTCGCGTCCTTGCCATCTGCGTCTTCAGATGTGTCCGCTACGGATTCATCGTTTCCCGCTTCGGATTCATCGCTTCCGGCTTCGGCTTCTTTGCCTTCTTCCGCTTCTGCAGCATCTCCGTCCGATGCTTCTTCAGATGCCTCTGCATCCGGCTTTTCTGCTTCAGCTTCCGGCTCTGCTGTCCCGGCCTCTGCAGTTTCTGTTTCTGCCTGTGTTTCTGCCTGTGTTTCTGCAGTTTCTGTCTTCGCTTCTGCAGTTTCTGTTTCTGCCTTCGCTTCTGCAGTTTCTGTTTCTGCCTCCGGCTGCTCAGCCGCCGCAGTTTCCTGTTCGAGCATTTCTTTCGTATCTGTCTGCTTTTTATCAGCCACGATTGCTCCACCTTTCCTGTTTTCTTATTCTGTCAGGCTTTCTGCCTGTCTATTCTAGAAAATGCCTGCCGTCCCGGATTTACCCCTCCGGTCTGCAAACAGCACTTTTCTATTCCATCTCATCGATTCCCGGCCCGGATGCGGTATCATCCTGGTCTTCCGGCCGGAAAATCGTATCCAGCTGAACCTTCAGCGTCTTCAGATTATCGACGACATTTTTATAATCCATACGGCGCGGTCCTACGATACCGATGCGGCCCTTCATGCCGTCGCCCAGATCATAGCTTGCCGTGACAACTGATACATGGTCGTTGTCGATCGGTGACTCCTGACCGATATAAACCTGAATGTCTTCGCCGTCCGCTGTACCGTCCAGCTCCGTCTCCCGCAGCATCTCTGCCAGAACTTCTTTGTCCTCCAATGCGGAAATCAAACCGCTGGCGCTGCTGGAATCCGCCAGCTCCGGATACTTGAAGATATTCTTCGCTCCGCTAGTGTACACGTTTGCTTCGTCATCCGGCTTGATTGCCTCAGCAACCGCATCCACAACGCGTCCGATCACTTCGCTGTGAATACCCGCCTGCTCTTTCATTCGCTGAATCATCTCCAGATTGATCTCTCCGATGGAAAGGCCGTTCATCTGTGTATTTAACAGAAGATTCAGTTTTAAGAGCTCTTCATCTGAAATCGGCTCTGCAAGATCAATCAGCTGATTTTTCACCAGATTTCCCTGTGCTACGACAACAGCCAGAAGCTGGTCTTCATGCACACGGGAGAGCTGGATAAATTTCAGCGTCGTCGCATGTACTGCCGGCATGATCATCGTCGCATAATTGGTATTCGTTGCAAGCACCTTGACGACCTGCTTAAGTACCTTTTCCATGCGGTCTGTCTTTTTGATCATCAGATCCTTGACTTCCGCAATCTCCCGGTCCTTCTCCTGGATCAGCTCATCGACATAGTAACGATAGCCCATATCCGAAGGAATCCGTCCTGCCGAAGTATGTGGCTGCAGGATATAACCCATTTCCTCCAGATCCGACATCTCATTCCGGATTGTCGCGGAACTGAGGTTCAGATCCGTGTACTTTGAAATCGTCCTGGATCCGACCGGTTCGCCTGTCTCCAGATACGTCTGAATAATTGCCTTCAGAATCGTCTTTTTTCTCTGATCCAGTTCCAAACCGTCTGCTCCTTTCTGATTTCTTTCCTGCGAAGTTTATTTCGGAATAATTGATTGATGCCCTGATCTGCTTCCGGTTATTTGTTAGCACTCAGTGATGTGGAGTGCTAATATCTTCGTAACTTAATGTAGCACCGCACCCTTCCTTTGTCAACACCTTTATGTGAAAAATCAATGAAACAAAAGCCAACGGAACCCGGAATCAGCGAAGCAAACGCGCACCATCCAAAAAACTGCCGCGCGGGAAAACCCGCACGGCAGTCCATACCGGAGTTTTTGTATTGTATGCACTGATTCTAATCGTTTCTTACTTCCGGATCACTTCTTTACCTTAACTTTAATCTTTGCACACATTCCGTTCTGTGCATATGCGTAGATATAGCATGTGCCCTTCTTAACGCCCTTGATCTTTCCTTTTGATGTGACGGTCGCAATTCTGTAATCACTGGACTCAAATGCAACTGCCCGGTGATTCTTAACCTGAAGATTCCCGCGGAGCAAAGTTGCTTTTACCTTCGCGGATTTCTTCCGCTTGATCGTCAGTTTCTTTTTATTCAGCGTCACACCCGTGTTGTTGCTGTATTTGCCGCCATTCGTCGACACATGAATTGTCTTGGAGGCAGCCAGTGCCTGATCTCCGTTAATGGCAACAACAATATATTTATAGTAGGTTCCTTTTTTCAGCTTCTTCTGTTTATAAGATGTCTTTGCTGTCGTTTTCAGCTTTTCGTAGTGGTTCTTTTTGCCGCATTTATTTCCGTAGATAATGTATCCGGTTGCACCTTCCACCTTCTGCCAGGACAGTTTAATTGACGATTCTCCCTTCGGCACGCCTTTTGCCTGCAGCAGGCTGAACGTGGAACAATTCAGATCCTTATCGTTTTTGCGCGTCGGAATCGCTGCTTCGATTCTGGAGAGCGGGATCGGATTTTCCGGCGAGACCTTTTTCGCCGGATACGGGGAATCATTCGGGCCGGCGTCTTTCCAGAGGGCCTTTAAAACAATATTGTCTTTTATTTTTACTTCGCTGCCCGCAGCACCGGCATCCCACTTGTCAAAGACTTTGCCCTCAGGCGCCTTGAAGCTGCATTCAGGCAGCTTATACGATGCATCATAATCTGCAGTCTGCTTCTCCATGCTTCCGGTTCCGCCATTAGCATCAAAACTGATCACACATCCGGGGATATACTCCTTCGTAATAATATCAATTCCGGCCCAGCCAGAGGTATATGTGGCGATTTCTTCTTCCGACCCATTTAATACTACGGATTTCATTTTGGAAGTCTCTGCAAATCCATATTCCCCTTTTCCGATCAGACAGATCTTCAAAGTATACTTCTGTCCGGCTTCATATTTTTCTTCTCCCGATATCAGAGATCCGTTCTTGAACCAGTTCAAAACCTGAATAGAATAATTGACACCGGACGGAATCCCCAGATCGCCTTCTTTCAGAAGATTATCTCCCATGACCGGTTTCTTAAATCCTGTCACCTTCACTTCATCAATCGTTTTAATCCAATGCGCATAAATCGTTTTGTCTCCTGTGATGATCTGATCATAAAACGGATGCTCACCTGCTTTATCGTGATACCATCCGACAAAATACCATTCATCATCAACAGGATCCGGCGGAAGAATAATCTTCTCTGACGGCGTATAGGCCTGTTTGGGAATCGATGTCCCGTGTCCCTGTAGATCAAAAGTCAGGATATACTGATTGGGTACTAAAACATCATTTGTATAGACTGTAAGTGTCTTCTTGTCACCCGAAACAGTCGTCTTTGTTTTGTTAATTACATCCGTATATGGCGAAGAACCTGTATTCCTGCTGCCCGGATAAATCTTCAGCCAGCTCAGATCCGATTTTTCTTTAAACAAGTGGTAATTATCACTTTCACCGATTTTATTAGCTTTTAATACAATCTCTGCATAATAAGTCTTTCCTGCCAGAAATGTATCTGTTTCCGAGAGTAGGGTTGATGGAGACATATACCATTTTACAGAATCAATATAGCACTTTGTCGGATAATCATCGTAAGTACCGGTTCCCACGGTAATCCCATCAGTATGTGTGCTATCAAACTTTTGTACAGGGGTTTTTCCCAGTACAGGCTTTTGATAATATTGAATAGCTACTTCGGATATTTCCGCAGCCTGAACAGGTAATGGAAATAGCAAAAATCCCATCACTAACGCAAATACAAATAATCCCACAGCTGCACGTATTTTTCCAAACATTGTTCTCCTCCTCTGCAGCGGCTCTGCCGCTCTCATATATGGAACGTCATGTTCCAAATGGTCAGGTTTCCCAGCGGTTATTTTTCGAAACAAAGAAGTGCATAAGGATAGAGGTTTTCGAAAAACAAAGTTTTTGATGGCATTTCCGTTAATTGGAATGGTAATTCTACTTAATAATATCATATTATCAGACAGAAATCCACTTTGTAAAAAAATCGTCAAAAAAGGATGCCGTGCCCTATGACACAGCATCCAGATTCCTTTTTTTCGTTTTATTGTTCCCGCCGGCTTTTTACTACTGTAATCAGTCGCTGATATCCACATCCATCGCGACCTGCACCTTATATTCCGGATATTTCTCCTGAATCTCATCCACGATATGCTGATAGACCGCACGCCGGTCGTCCGCCGCAAAATCGATGATCAGATCAAACGTGATCCGCTTGTCTTCCTCATCCAGATAAAATCCGTGCATCTGCAGGACGTGATCATGTGCCATCACGATCTCTGTGACGTCCGAACGAACCTGCATTGCAAAGTCATCTTTTGTATTCATGGAGTAGACGCCGACGGCCGTCATAATGACGCCGTGATCACAATAAATCTTTTTCTGGATTTTCCGCGTCAGCTCATCAATCTGATGCGCATCCCAGGTGTCGGGGATCTCCACATGAACCGATCCGATGAGTGTGTCCGGACCATAATTGTGCAGAATCAGGTCATACGCACCCTGCACACCCTCAAATCTGCAGATATCCCGCTTAATCTCGAGCGAAAGATCACTGTCAACACGCTCCCCGAGAATCTTGCTCAGTGTCTCCATCAGCATCTCGATACCGGATTTAATGATTACAACAGAAATAATGGCACCGAGGTAAGCCTCCAGCGAGACGCCTGACGCAAGGAAAATAATCGCAGCCACAAGTGTCGCAGCCGAGATGACTGAATCTAGCTTCGCATCCTCGCCGGATGCCACCAGAGATCCGGATTTCACCTTCTCACCGACTGATTTAACATACCTGCCGAGGATCAGCTTCACAGCAACTGCGGCTGCAACGATTATCAATGTCGGCGTAGAATAATCCGCCTGCTCCGGATGAATGATTTTCTTAATCGACTCAGTCAGGGAAGTAATACCGGCATACAGTACGATGACCGAGATGATCATGGCACTCAGATACTCGATCCTGCCGTAGCCAAGCGGATGCTTCTTGTCCGGCGCCCTGCCGGCAAGCTTCGTTCCGATAATTGTGATCACCGAGGACAACGCGTCACTCAGATTGTTGACAGCGTCCAGCACGATGGAAATGGAATTGGAAAGTACACCGACAGCCGCCTTAAAGCCGGCAAGCAGCAGGTTTGCTAAAATCCCGATGATACTCGTTCTGATGATAACCTGATTTCTGTTTTGCAGTTCGTTCTGCATGGCTCTCTTCCTTTCAAACGTTATTTCTAATATGTTTCCCTGCCTTGTTGGATATAGAAGTGTGAAATCTTTCTGAACAATACTCATTTTTATGCATTCATTCAGAAATTATGCTATGATATTGCGTGATGGAACGATTTCGTCCCAAAACTACGCGGATTATTATACAGCAGTTTATAAAAGAATGGAATGCTAACTATCCGGCAGTCCTATGAAACCAACGAAACAAGGAGGCATAAAATGTTTGAGAACTTAAGTAAAAAACTTACTGATTTAGGTACAGACGCTGCCAGCCGCGCCAAAAACATCGGTGACCGCGTCTCTGTGACAGCTAAAATCGAAGCAGCTAAGCGCGAGCTGACCGGCGTCTACGCACAGCTCGGCCAGAAGCTCTACCAGAGCGAGCAGGACAATGTCCCTGCAGAATACGCAGACCTGTTTGAAAAAATCGAAGCAGCCGAGAAGAAGCTGGAAACTTTACAGGCACAGCGTCAGGTACTCCGACAGGTACGTCCGTGTCCGGACTGCGGCGCAGATGTCCCGAACGATGCAGAATTCTGCGCAAAATGCGGCTGCCACATTGGCGCTGTCAGCGAAGACGAGCCGGCTGAAGAGAATTTTGATGACTTCTTTGAAAATGAGACGACGGTAAAAGAAGCGCCGGCTGAAGATGCATCGGCTGAAGATGCACCGGCTGACGCCGAATAAACAGATAAAAATTTCCGTAAGAAAGGGACTGCCAAAGCAGCCCCTTTCTTATCATTTATCACTCGCGCCGCAGCGCCTCAATCGGATCGAGATTCGCCGCCTTGTAGGAAGGCAGCAGACCAAAAACAATTCCGATCAGCATCGAAAATGCAACGCCCAGGATAATAGCCGGTACGCTGATTGCCACCGGCGTATCACTCATCCTCGAGATCACTTCCGCCAGTATGATGCCGGCAATGACACCCAGAATTCCGCCGATGCTGGTCAGCACGGCAGACTCCGTCAGAAATTGCGCCAGAATGGTCCGCTTGCGGGCACCGAGCGCTTTTTTCAAGCCGATTTCACTGGTACGCTCTGTTACGGATACAAGCATAATGTTCATAACGCCGATTCCGCCGACCAGAAGTGCGATACTTGCGATCCAGATCAGCAGATTGTTGGTACTTGCAGAAAGCTCCTGCTGGTTACGCGCACGCTCCAGAAGGTCTTCTGCCTTATACGTGAGCTGCGAATTGGATGCCGTTACCGACTGGTTCATGATCTCTACGACTTCTTTGCCGACATGGCTCATATCTTCTGTCTTTTCCGCACGCGCAATGCAGTTTTCCGGCTCATCAAATCCGAAAATAACCGGCCAGGTTGCGTCCGGCATATAGATTGTGCCGTATTCTTCCTGATGATACGTCAAATAGTCCTCAAAGGAATTGATCACCGGCTGGAAGTTATCCGATTTTTTGATCAGACCGACGACAATAAACGGCTCGCCGCGGATTTCCAGCGTACTGCCGACTGCCTCTTCACCGGAAAACAGGACACGCGCTGCGATCTCATCCAGCAGCACGACTTTTGCAAAATCCTGATAATCACGATCGATAAATCCGCGTCCGTCGTATACGATATATCCGCAGGTGTTCAAATAATGATCATCAATGCCGCGGGCACTGCCGCTGTCCAGCGTTCTGTCCTGGTATGTCACTCCATCCATATAGCTGCGTGACAGATAAAACGTCGCATCTACAACATCCGGAAGCTCCCGGATCTGCTGCCGCTGCTCATCTGAAACCGGCTGCACGCCCTCCGGCGCGCCCATATCCATATAATAATCTTCTTCGCCCTGACGGAGCGATACAGTAACACCATTATTGCCGGCGCCGATCAGATTCTGCATGATCTGTTCATTGGTACCCTGAATCGTCGAAACAATTGCGATAATGGCCGCGATACCGATGATAACGCCGAGCATCGTCAAAAAGGACCGCAGCTTATGGGACCAGATTCCCTGAAATGCAAAGCGAATGTTTTCCGTCATTTGCAGTGTCCTCTCTCATCCACAGTAGAAAGACCGTTTCCGATCATCAATTATACAACTCCTCCATCGTACCTTCGCGCGTCTGGGCACCTTCCTTTACGGTCTTGCCGTACGGGAATGCCACCCAGTCTTCGCTGGTCAGTCCGTCTTTAATCTCATAGGAATCACCGGAAAGCTTGCCAAGCACGACATCCTGCCGGTGCAGAAGTCCGTCTTCTCCGCGCTTATATACATACGCAGACGTTCCCTCTTCCAGAACAAACGCGCGCATCAGATAAAAACCATCATCCTGTGCCAGTGTATTGGCATCAATCGAAATCTGCACCCAGTCGTTGTCTTCAATTTGGGCATCTTCATCATCAATGATCGCAGTAAACGGGTAATAGGAATTATTATAGGCCGCTCCGCTGTCAAACATTCCCGAACTGTCCGGATAAGGTGAAATTTCCGTGATCGTTGCCGTATACTGCACGCCGCTTGTCCAGGACGCAACCGAAATCTGATCACCTTCCCGGATTGTGCTGAGCAGTTTTTCCGGCAGGCCGCCCTTAATTGCGATACCCTTTGAGCCGGACACCCTGATAAACGGCGTCCCGTCGCGCTCATACGTTGCCGGATCAGCCACCTTAGTAACCACGCCGTCCAGCAGTGCTTTTACAGATCCGTCCTCCAGCGCTTTTTTCGCATTTTTTACCTTGATTTCCGCCTCCCGGATATCCAGCTTCAGATCCGCGATCGTCTCCTGCTGCTGTTTCTGGGCATCCGTAAGCTCTTCCCGCGTGTATTCAGTATCTTCATCGATATCTGCAAGGCTTCCTGTAGATGCATCTGTGTCAGCCTCTGTGTCACTTTCATCATCTGAATCATCTGAATCGTCCGACTCATCGGCTTCTTCTGAATCATCCTCTTCCGCCTCAAGAGCCGTGAGGGTAGATACAACGCCGCTGTTTCCTGCCGTGAAACCTGCAGTTGTGACGCCGGATCCGGAGACCGGCGTTATCTTTTGATAGACAGCCGTCTGCATAACCTGAACCGCCGCCCGAAGTGCCGTCGCTTCGGCGGATGAAGAGCCGGAGGAACTGTTTGTCTCCGGATCGCCGCTCTCCACTGCCGCACTGGCTTGAAGTGTCTCAATCTGCTGCTTCAGTGCTTCATTTTCAGCAGTGAGTTCTGCGATGGTCCCTTCCAGTTCTGATATTTTTGCAGCCGCTTCGGCATCCGTACCGGTTCCTGCTCCATCCTTCTTCTCGTCTTCCGGTGCTTCGGTCGGTACGGCAGTCTCTTCCGGCTGTGTTGTTGGTGCTGCTGTCGGTGTTGGTGTAAGCTGTTTCTCCTTCAATTCTTTCAGCTCATTTTCCAACGCTTCTATCTTCTTCTTATTCTCCTCAATCTGCTTTTCCATCTCTTCGACTTCAGCAAATGTCTTGGTCGGAAGAATCGGCTTTTCATTGTCGGGATCAACAATTCCCAACCAATCCTTATCCGGTGAAACGACGTCCGATGCATCCTGCTTCCATGAACGGATCAGCCGTCCTTCCCAGACATCATTCTCACGCAGTTCCAGAACAAAGTAGCAGCTCTGATTCTGCCCCTGCAGTTTCTTGATCATATTAATGAAATCTGCATTGACCGTAGCTCCCGCCTTCACAAGGAAGCGGTACGGATTTTCTTCCGTGCCGGGCGCCGGGACCTCGGAGCTGTTATCATAATACGGCTTGGAGCTGCCGGTCAGCGAAAGTGTTGCTTTCGGCTGTTTGACCGGTTTTTTCTCCTTCTCGTCCTCTTCCTCTTCATCATCCGGCTCGTCCGCCTCGTCAGCAATGCCGCCGGAGGAAGGAGACATGTTTTTTAGTTTTTTCAGACCTTCCTCAGCGTTTTTCAGGCTTTGTTTCAGCTGCTCCAGCTTCAGTTCAGCCTTTTCGAGGTTGATCTCCGTCTGTTTCATATCATAAACCAGCAGGATATCCCCTTTTTTTACCTCCTGGCCCTCGGTGACTTTCACTTCCTCCACCGTCTGTGAAGTATTAAGCGTCACGTTCTGGGTGCGGTCAGAGGTCACAAACCCTTCCATGCTCTCACTGTCCCAGTATCCGTAACCGTAATTCAGTTCCTCTGCCGATATAACCATAACCTTCCCGCCGGAGGTGGTCTTGCGTACCGCTGCGGATACGCCGATCACGCCGCCGCATATGATCAGGATCACCAGCAGAATCGCCAGAAATCTTTTCCCTTTTTTCATTCGGATCTTCTCCCCTGTCCGTTTTCAAATACCAGTTGACACTGACTGTCTGTCTTCAGATCCCTGTTGACACTAACTGTCCGTTTTCAAACGCCTGTTGACACCGACGATCCGTCTTTAAACGTCACGCCGCATGCCTTCTTCATTTATACTTCACTCAGCTTTCCGTCGTATATTGTAGCCATGCGATGTGCATTCTTTGCAATATTTGCGTCATGGGTAATCATCAGAACTGTGACGCCTTCCTGATTGAGCCGCTCAAACAGATCCATAATCTGTTTGCCTGATTTGGAATCCAGCGCGCCGGTCGGCTCATCAGCCAGCAGGATTTTGGGATGGTTGATCATCGCTCTGGCGATCGCCACACGCTGTTTCTGTCCGCCGGAAAGCTGTGTCGGCTTGAAATCCAGACGGTCCGACAGCTCCACACGCGCCAGCATTTCGGCGGCACGCTCCAGACGCTCTCTTCTGGAAACCCCTGCGTAGGTCAGCGGAAGTGCTACATTTTCCAATGCGCTCTGATATGGAAGCAGCTGAAAACTCTGGAAAATAAAGCCGATCTTGCGCAGGCGGATCTCGGACATCTCATTGTCGCTGCACTTGCTGATATCCTGACCGTCCAGCATGTACGTTCCGCTTGTAAGCTGATCCAGACAGCCGATCAGATTCATCAGCGTAGACTTGCCGGAACCTGACGGCCCCATAATTGCAAGATATTCTCCCTCCCGGATCTGGAGGTTTACGTCTTGCAGGGCCGGGACTTCCAGCTTGCCCTGCTCATATGTTTTGCATACATTTTTCATTTCGACAATCATATTGTGTCCTCATTTTCCCCCGGCATCAGTCCGGCCGTCACTGACCATCCCGGCCGCGAAGGTATTCGCCCGCATTCCGACATCCGGCAGCGCACGTATCCGCCCGCACTCCGGCATTCTTGCAGCGCAGGGATTCACCCGCAGTCCGATAGCCCGGCAGCGCACGTATCCGCCCGCACTCCAACATCCTGCAGCACACGTATCCGCCCGCTGTCCGGCATTCTTGCAGCGCAGGGATTCACCCGCAGTCCGATAGCCCGGCAGTCTGAAAATCAGACCCGTCAGTTCTCAAAATCTTCTTCGTCCCACTCGGCATCTACTGCATTGAGGCTGTCCTCCGGATCTTCGCTGATGTCATCCATGCTCGGATCACCGCGGTCCATGCCTTCCATGCTCTGGTAACCGTCCATGCCTTCAAAGCCTTCTTCAGTTCCCCAGTCGTTGTCGTCGTCTTCGTCCCCTTCATAGTCGGGATCTAGATCCTCATCATCCTCATCCAGGAACTCGATCTCGTCTTCTTCATCGTCTCCCGAAAGCATTTCTTCGCCGTCTTCGTCAAACTCCCCGCCGTCTGTCGGTATTTCCGCCATCGGTTTTGTAATCATACCCTCGCGCAGACGCTCATCCGGCATCGCAATTGCATCCTCAAGCGCAAGACCGGATACAATCTCATATGCCATGAGATCTTCGTCATAGGCGCCAAGTTTTATCTCACGTTTTTCAAGTTTACCGTTTTTATCCGCCCAGACAAACGGATGGGAGGCATCGGTCATATCAAACATGTAATCATAGAGCCAGATGCCGTCCTTCTTATCCTCATCCAGCTGACCCTGATCCAGCTCCATGTAAACGTGCTGGCCGATCATCAGTCCTTCACTGCTGTCAAGTGTAACGTAAAACGGATAACTGGTACTTCCGGATCCAGATTCATTCCCATACATTGCATTGTTCTGACTGTTGTCAGTCCGCTCTGTATCTACCTTTGAAATCACACCCTTCCAGGTCTGATCCGGGTCTGTCCGCGAGCGGACAATCAGTGACGCTCCCTGTCCCAGAGAATTGATATTCTGCTCGTTGATGGTTCCCTTGATCCGCAGATTTCCTGTCTGCATGATGGTAATCAGAGAATCTTCTCCATCACCGGACAAGCTGTCTTCCTCCGTCTCACCGGTGTTGATGGACTTGACGACGCCGTCGATCTCACTTGTGACGGTGGCGTGTTCAATATTGTCTTTCAGCTTCTGAACCTCAATCTTTTTACTCTCGATATCCAGTTCGGTCTGTTTTACAGTAAGTTCCTGCTCCTTGATCTGAATGGTAAAATTCGCCTGTTCACTGGCTTTTGCCGCTTTTTTCTCTTTCTCCAGCTGTGTGACCGTTTCCTTTGCGGTCTCCAGCTCATTTTCCAGACGTTCCTGATCAATCTCGGCCTGTTCCAGATCAGAATTGTATTTATCTATATCATAAGTAAAGAGAGAATCGCCTTTTTTGACCGAATCTCCTACCTTTACCAGCATTTCCTTAATCTTTGCATCGGAATTTTGCTTGACGGACCAGCTCTCCTGTGCCTCGACAACACCGGCGTACCGGTTCACCAGACCTGCACTGTCTTCCTGGCCGATCAGCACCGACACCTTCTCAACATATGCAACTTCCTGATTCTTGCCGCCGGTTCTGCCCCGCAGTAAAAACCACCAAAGTAAAAATGCTGCCGCTGCGACAGCTACTATAATAATCGCAATGATGCGTTTTTTATTACTCCCCTTCTTTTTCATTCTGCTCCTGTTCCTCCAAGTCAGCGGATATTATTCTGGCGCCGGGCGCCAAAACACCGCTTACATTATAATCCGTTCCGTGCGGATAATCCAGTAGGAGTTCGGGTGATCACACAAAAATCACACTTTTCCACACAAAAAGAGCTGCCGGCGAAGTACCTTTATGCACTCGGTACTTCATCCGACAGCCCCTCAATATTCTGAGACTTATGCGTCAAGCGCCTTGTAAACGACTGCTGCGAGTGCGCCGCCTACAAGCGGAGCGAGTATAAATACCCAGACACTTGCGAGTGCTTCTCCGCCGACAAAGAGTGCCGGGCCGAGGCTTCTTGCCGGATTTACGGAAGTTCCCGTGAAGGCAATGCCGAGGATGTGCACCAGCGTCAGAGACAGACCGATGACAAGACCTGCGACATTTCCGAACTCCGGTTTGGATGTTACGCCAAGGATAGCGATAACAAATACGAAGGTCAGGATAACCTCGATGATAAAGGATGCACCTGCGCTTCCGTTATAGAGTCCGTTTGTACCGAGTGCACCGGAATTTGCGCCGAGGACAGCCTTCAGGACGCCTGCGCCTGCGATCGCACCGACAACCTGTGCACACACATAGCCCGCAAACTCTTTTGTTTCCATTTTTCCGGAAACGAGCATTGCGATCGATACCGCCGGATTGATATGACAGCCGGAGATGTTTCCGATGGAGTATGCCATCGCGACAATAACAAGACCAAACGCCAGTGCTGTCAGAATGTATCCCGGATAATTATCTGTTGAACACTGTGCCACAACAGCTGTACCGCATCCGAAGAACACGAGTACGAACGTGCCGATGAACTCAGCACACAGTTTCTTTCCCAAACTCATATGTTACCTCCTTTATAAAATAAGTATAAAAATTATAAAATCTTTGATCATAGTATACCATAATCCTTCAGCGGAATCAATGTATCCTGCATAACCGCTGTGTCCATAGTATGCCATCCTGCAGTTTCTGCTTATTTGTCTGCAAAAAAAGGGATGCCGCATCAATCATGCGGCATCCCTCAGACTGTAGACAAAGTCCAGGGCAAAAGCTCTGGATTTTGTTTGTATTTTAGGAAAGATCCTGCTTGAGATGGTATACTATAAGTATCAAATCAAAGGCGGTATTCCCATATGATGACGCAGAATGCGGATAAGAAACGTGAGCAGATCCAGATGTTTTGTATGGATGACCTTGTACCGGAAGGACATCTCCTCCGGCTGATTGATAAAGCCATTGATTGGACATTCATTTACGATCTTGTCGAGGATAAGTATTCCCCGGATTTTGGGCGCCCGAGCATGGATCCGGTCATGCTGATCAAGATTCCATTTATCCAGTATCTCTATGGGATTCGCAGCATGAGGCAGACGATCAGGGAGATCGAAGTCAATGTCGCCTACCGGTGGTTCCTCGGATTGGAGATGCTCGATTCCGTCCCGCATTTTTCCACTTTCGGGAAGAACTATTCCCGTCGCTTTAAGGATACAGACCTTTTTGAACAGATCTTTGAACATATCCTCTCAGAATGCTACAAATACAAACTTGTAGATCCTGCGGAAGTCTTTGTCGATGCCACCCATGTAAAAGCCAGAGCAAACAATAAAAAGATGAGGAAACGCATCGCACAACAGGAAGCAAAGAGTTACGAAGAACAGCTCAAAGAAGAGATCAAAGCTGACCGGGAAGCACATGGCAAAAAGCCCTTGAAAGAAAAAGACGATGACAAGAAAGACGGAACCGGCGGTGGAAAAGAGATCAAAGAGAGCACTTCCGATCCGGACAGCGGCTGGTTCCACAAGGGAGAACACAAACAGGTCTTTGCTTATGGTGTAGAGACTGCCTGCGATAAGCATGGATGGATCCTCGGATACAGTGTCCATCCAGGAAACCAACATGACAGCGTGACATTTCCGGTACTGTATAACAAGATCAAGGATATCGGAATAGAGACTATGATTGTGGATGCAGGTTACAAGACACCGGCCATAGCGAAACAGCTGATCGATGACGGAATCAAACCATTGTTCCCGTATAAACGCCCCCTGACAAAAGAAGGCTTTTTCAAAAAGTATGAATACACCTATGACGAGTACTACGACTGTTATGTCTGTCCAGGCGGAAAGACGTTGGAATATAGTACGACAAACCGAGAGGGATATCGAGAATACAAGAGCCGCGGAGCGGTCTGTGAACACTGTCCATATCTCTCACAATGTACAGCAAGTCGGAATCATGTAAAGGTAGTCACGCGGCATGTGTGGGAACCGTACATGGAGATGGCGGAAGATATCCGCTATACGATTGGAATGAAAGAACTATATAAACAAAGGAAACAGACGATTGAACGACTCTTTGGGACTGCTAAAGAGAACCATGGTTTCCGATACACACAGCAATACGGAAAAGCCCGGATGGAAA
>CAZRNI010000023.1:0-3815 GCA_964601425.1 uncultured Eubacterium sp.
GCCCCGACCATCCGGCGGACAGGTGCAGCGTCCGGCCCGACAACAGCCAGCACTTTATCATTGTTTACTGTATTTCCAAAACCGATGTTGATTAAAACGGACATGTGTGCCTCCGTTTACTCGATATTCTGTATCTGCTCCCGGATCTTTTCGATTTCTGTCTTTAACTCAATCCCGTAATCCGAGGTAATGGTGTCATTTGCTTTGGAAAGAATGGTATTTGCCTCACGGTTCATTTCCTGTGCGAGGAAATCAAGCTTTCTGCCGATTGATCCGCCGTTGTTCAGTTCTTTGCGCATGTTTTCAATGTGGCTCCTGAGGCGTACGGTTTCTTCATCGGTGCTGATCTTG
Source organism: uncultured Eubacterium sp. (assembly GCA_964601425.1). Lineage (GTDB taxonomy): Bacteria > Bacillota > Clostridia > Lachnospirales > Lachnospiraceae > CADBRN01. The sequence goes on from CAZRNI010000023.1 coordinate 352, forward strand.
TCCGCAAAAATCACAACTTCCGCAGCGATTCTGCTCTCGTCAATTCCGGCTTCCCCAAGCAGTTCAGCTGTTTTTGTCTCCAGCTTTTTACGATACTCTGCCTGAATCTCCGGCTCCCGCTCGATAATCAGCGAAACGATTCTGTCCATACGATCAAGTTTTTCAAGCAGATCCTTCTTCAGTGCTTCGCCTTCCCGCGAGCGGGCCAGGCAAAACTGATCTCCTGCCGCACGCAGAACTTCCTCGATCTGTTTTTTGAGCAGTTCCTCATCCGCCTCTGAATCTTCTGTGTGAAGAATGTCCTGAAAATGCATCAGACGCGAAACCGTCATATCATTCGGCAGATCAAACTCCTCTGCAATCTGTGCCGCACGCGCAACATACTGCGCCGCCAGACTGTGATTGTACTTCAATGCTGCCGCTTCATTCTCGTATTCTTCATAAGTCAGAAATACATCCACTTTGCCGCGTTTCATATAATCTTTCAAAACCGTCCTGATAAAAGGATCCAGTTTGTTAAAACGCCGCGGCATTTTGATGTTATAGTCAAGATAACGATGATTGACCGATTTGATCTCTACGATTATTTTCCGGTCGCTGTTAAGAAGCTCCGCACGGCCGAAACCCGTCATGCTGTTTATCATATTATTATAATACCCCTGTAAAACAAGATTCGGACGGATGGCACCGTCCTTGATCGTATGGTTTGAATATACACAGTATTTTCATTATAATTGAAGTGAAATCCTGCGTCAAGCTGTTCCGGTCGCCGGACGGGCTGCAGAAGCGTGCATCATCTTCTGCGATCTTCCGCTGCTCTATAAATTTTGCGTGCAGTGCAATACAATCCGTGCTATGATTAATTCTGTATGGGCACTGATCGTAACAGGAATCTTTAAGGCGCTCTGTGCCGGCCGCACAGAACCGCCATGCCGATCCTTTTGCCCTTCTTAATTACGTTTTCACAAGGAGCTGTTATCATGGCATTTGACGGATTTATGGTCTGCGCCATCTGCAAAGAACTTTCTGAAAAGCTGACCGGCGGCAGACTTGCAAAAATCATACAGCCTGAAGCAGATGCCCTGCTTCTGACTATAAAAAACCAGAGTGAAACATTCCGGCTTGCCATATCAGCAAGCCCTTCGCTTCCTCTGATTTATCTGACGGATGAAAACAAACCTGCTCCGGCTGCAGCCCCGAATTTCTGCATGCTGCTGCGCAAACATATCGGAGGCGGAAAAATACTTTCCATCACGCAGCCCGGACTGGAACGGATCCTATCGATTGAAATTGAACACCGCAATGAACTCGGCGATCTGGTAACACGCTTTCTCCGGATTGAGCTGATGGGTAAATATAGTAATATTATCTTCACAGATCAGGACGATCTCATCATTGATTCGATCCGGCGCGTTCCGTTTCATGTCAGTTCGGTCCGCGAAGTATTGCCCGGACGAACATGGTTTATTCCCGACACCCAGAAGAAGCTGAACCCGCTTGCTGCATCCGAAGAAGAATTGTCAGCAGCTGTATTTTCAAAACCTGCACCGCTTGCAAAGGCAATTTACACTTCCCTTACGGGATTTTCGCCGCAGTCGGCTGAAGAAGTCTGTTTTCGCGCATCAATTGACGGAGGCGCCGCTGCCGAATCTCTGACGCCGGCGGAGCGCATTCATTTGATTCACACACTGCGGCTCTTTCTCGAGGATGCCGCTGCCGGAACCTTTTCTCCCGGAATTTATTACACGGGAAATGTTCCTCAGACCTACGCGCCCTTTGAACTGAGGCACCGCGCAGAGGAAAACAGGACGGCATTTTCTTCAGCCTCCGCTCTTCTGGTCACGTATTATGCCGAAAAAGAGAAGCAGACGCGCATCCGGCAGAAATCCACTGATCTGAGACATATTGTGACCACGCTTCTGGAGCGCGCGTCCAAGAAGCTGAGTCTGCAGGAGAAGCAGATGCAGGATACCGAAAAGCGGGAAACATTCCGAATCTACGGGGAACTACTGAATACCTATGGCTATACCGCAGAAGAAGGCGCCCGCTCTCTGGAGGCACTGAATTATTACACCGGTGAAACCATTAACATACCACTGGATCCCAGACTCCCGGCCACAGAAAATGCAAAACATTATTTTGCACGATATACGAAGCTGAAACGAACCGCCGCCGATCTGGAAAACCGTCTGGTGCAGACGCGCGAAGAAGTCGCGCACCTCGAAAGCATCCGCACGTCTCTGGATCTGGCAGAAACAGAAGCAGACCTTCTGCAGATCCGGGAAGAGCTGGAGACATACGGTTACGTTCGCAGGAAACATACCGGAAAGCAAAAGAAAAAAACTGCAGCCGCACCGGTTCTGCACTACCGCACAAAAACCGGATTTGATATTTATGTCGGCAAAAACAATTATCAGAACGAGCAGGTCTCCTTCCAGCTGGCTTCCGGCAATGACTGGTGGTTTCATGCAAAGAATATGCCCGGCTCTCATGTCATTGTAAAAAGCGGCGGCAGAGAACTGCCGGATTCTGTATTCGAAGATGCAGGCCGTCTGGCAGCATGGTATTCCAAAGGACGCCAGGCTCCTAAAGTCGAAATCGATTATACGGAACGCAAAAACCTGCGCAAACCGGGCGGTGCAAAACCCGGCTTCGTCGTCTATTATACAAACTATTCTCTGATGGCGGCACCGGACCTTTCCGGACTGGAGCTGATCACAGACGAGCGGACTATCCGCTGACAAAGGAGTATGTATTATTATGAAAGGAAGCAGTCTTAATTCTTCCGGTGAACAGAATATCCGCCGTGATGTGGAACGCTTCACCCCCGACGTGCACCAGGGGCTGACCAAAGAACAGGTGCAGATCTACCGCGACAATGGCTGGGACAACTATTCAGTAGATCCCCCTGCCAAAACAACCGCGGAGATCATCCGCAGCAATGTCCTTACCTACTTCAACCTGATTTTTTTGTTTTTGACAGTCCTTTTAATCCTGGTCGGATCCTTTAAGGATCTGACATTTCTCCCTGTCATTCTGGCAAATACACTGATCGGTATTATTCAGGAGCTTCGCGCAAAAAAGACTCTCGAAGAGCTTTCTGTGCTGAATGCACCAAAGGCATCTGTCGTCAGAGAAGGCCGGATCCGATCGGTGCCCGCAGAACATCTGGTACTCGACGACGTTGTCATGTTCAGTGCCGGCAATCAGATCTGTGCAGATGCAGTTGTCGCCGAAGGGGAAGTTTCCGTCAATGAATCTCTGCTGACCGGTGAATCGGATGAGATCACAAAAAAGCCAGGCGATCATCTGATGTCCGGAAGCTTCATTGTCTCCGGAAGCTGCTATGCACGTCTGGAGCATGTCGGCCCGGATTCCTATATTTCCAAGCTGACCATGCAGGCAAAGGCGACGCGCGAAGGCGAACAGTCAGAAATGGTCCGTTCCCTGAACCACCTTCTGAT
>CAZRNI010000023.1:3825-16942 GCA_964601425.1 uncultured Eubacterium sp.
TGTACAGGGATATTTCCTGAATCATAATGGGTTTTCTGCAAGTATCATCTCTATGGTTGCGGCTGTGATCGGTATGATTCCGGAAGGGCTTTTCCTCCTGGCAAGCGTCACACTTGCAGTCAGCGCTGTAAAACTTGCACTCAAAAAAGTCCTCGTCCACGATATGAAATGCATCGAGACACTTGCTCGTGTTGATGTGCTCTGTGTAGATAAGACCGGAACCATAACCGAAAACGAGATGAAAGTAACCGGCTTTGTCCCGCTGGACTCGTACGACGAGCTCCGCATGGATCCGCTGGAAGGACTCCTCAGTGATTTTGCTGCGGCACAGTCAAAAGACAATATCACTATGGCCGCCATGCAGTCTTACTTTAAATCGCCCGGCGGTCTTTCCGCAGTGCAAACCACCGGATTTTCATCCGCATATAAATACAGCAGTGTTACTTTTCCGACCGGTTCATTCGTCCTGGGTGCACCGGAATTTATCCTGCGGGATCTGTATGATACATACCGCGCTGAAATCGAGGAATACAGCAGCAAGGGAAACCGTGTGCTCGTCTTCTGTCAGTATCACGGCACACCCGACGGACAGGCTCTGCACGCAGCTGTCACACCGCTGTGCCTTGTACTGCTCTCCAATCCGATCCGAAAAGATGCACCGGCAACATTCCGCTTTTTCTCGGACCAGGGCGTTGAGATCAAAGTAATCTCCGGCGACAATCCGGTCACCGTTTCTGAAATTGCACGACAGGCAGGCATCCGCCACGCTGACCGCTATATCGATGCTTCCCTTCTGAAGACCGAAAAAGATATTGATGAGGCAATTCAGAAATTCACCGTATTCGGCCGTGTCACGCCAAATCAGAAGCGTCAGTTCGTCCGGAGTCTCAAAAAAGCCGGGCGGACGGTTGCGATGACAGGAGACGGCGTCAATGATGTACTTGCGCTGAAAGATGCTGACTGCTCTGTTGCCATGGCTTCCGGAAGCGACGCTGCCGCACAGGCTGCACAGCTGGTTCTTCTGGAATCTGATTTCGCACGTATGCCGGATGTCGTAATGGAAGGCCGGCAGGTTGTAAACAATATGGAGCGGTCCGGCAGTCTCTTCCTTGTTAAAAATGTATTTTCCCTGCTGATTGCTCTGCTCTCGATCACAACCAGCCTCGGATATCCGCTGAAGCCCTCGCAGATTTCACTGATCAGTATGTTTACCATCGGAATCCCTGCATTTTTCCTGTCACAGGTTCCAAACCGCAATCTGATCCGGGGACACTTTATCAGCAACATTCTCCTGAAGGCACTCCCGGCCGGACTGACAGATGCGCTGGTGGTCGGATCTCTGGTCATATTCGGAGAAGTATTTGACGTCAGTTCCATCGATATATCAACTGCGTCTACCATTTTGCTCGGTATCGTCGGCTTTATGATCCTCTATCAGATCAGTAAGCCGATGGACAAATTTAAATGGGCAATCTGGCTTGGCTGTGTCGTTGCACTGATCTTCAGCATGTTCTTCCTTCACAATCTGTTTGGCATCACGGGAATGTCCATGCGCTGTATCATGCTGTTTGTCGTCTTTTCGATCATAACAGAACCGATGTTCCGCTATCTGACGAGACTCGGAAACTGGTCTTCCGCACTCCTGCGCAAATTCCTGCGCCGCATGCGGCGCCGCGGCCGGAAACCGTCACCGCGGGAACTCAATTCCTGATTCTCGATTCGCCAGGGAATTCAAGTCTCGCTCGCGAGACTTGGCGCTCCACGTGCATGAGGCAGATTTGTCCGACCCGGTTTAAAAAAGGTGCACTCCGCAAGGAGCGCACCTTTTTATCTTCTAATACATTATAACTTTGCAAAAAGCGCCGAATCATTACAGACAATTCGAATAATCCACAAACTTCACGCCTGTCAGCTGATCTTCTTTAATTGTCGGCTCATCACCGTTTGCTGCTGCCTGTTCCATGAACTCTTCCGCCGTTTTAATCGGAATCGCCAGTTCAATCTCTCCGCTCTTGGGTTTCTGCATCTCTTTTGCAGATGCGCCCGGATGCTGAACATTATTACTGTAGCTGATCTGTCTTCCCTCGAGTGCGGCTTCCAGCGCGGCCTGTACATCCGGCAGTCCGTCAGTCGGAACCGGATCTTCTTCATCCGGCACAGCTTTCGGTGTCTCTGTTACAACAGGTGCCTCCTCGTGAACTTCGTCAGCCTCCGGCATCGGTACCTCTTCCGGTTCGTAAGTATCCTCGTCAGCGGCTTTTTTCATCTCACCGGTTGTACCCAGATCATTTCCGCTGATCGCATCTTTCAGATTCTTAATGAACTCTTCGCCTTCTCCTTCAACCGGAAATGCCGGCGCATCAGAAGCAGGTATCGCGTACTGCGGCTGCTCTTTTTCGGCATTAAATACATCACCCTTTTTATTATAGAGTTCCGCAAAATATGCCTCATCATCGTCCTCGTCTTCTTCTTCCTCGTCCTCCTCATCATCTCCGCCAAGCAGTTCTGCGATGACAAAAAGAATAATCAGAATCAGAATACATCCGCCGAGAATCATAAGTCCTGTCATAGACTGTGTCGCAATCGAGAGGAATCCGAGATACGGCACCATGAAAAGTATTCTGCGGACTGTTCCGGTCGCATGCAGTTCCTCTTCTTCCGCGCCCTCTTCTCTGACAGCTGTAATTGTCCTTGAACTTCCGTCATAACTGCGGATAATATAAGTGTTAACCGCTCTGTCTTCTGTGACACGAAGCAGCTTATTTCCCGCTTCAAGCTCAGACGGGTCAACAGACCTTGCATAAATTACGGTTCCGCGCGGTTCATTTCCTGTATCTTCATCTTCCACCACAACCGTATCGATTCCCGCGAACGGCGGTACAAGCAATGCGGCGCCTGCGAGCACCATCAGAATCAGCAGAACACGAACGACTACTTTCAAAAACCTGGCCATTGGATCTTCTCCTCTTTGAATCAGTTTAGCTTTTCAATTATAACGCAAAGCCATTTACATTGCAAGGTTCCGATGCGCGTTCCGGAATTCCGGACGGGCAAATTCCATTCTGACCATGAAAAACGCAGCAATTGCCGCCATCAAATCCGCAACCGGTCCGGCATACATAATTCCGTCGATTCCCATAAACAGCGGAAAAATCAGAATCAGCGGCACCAGGAAAATGATCTGCCGCGTCAGCGAGAGAAAAATACCTTTCTTGGGCTTTCCGATCGCTGTGAAAAAATTTGACGTCATCGGCTGCAAAAAGCAAAGAAACATGAAGAACAAATAAACCCGGAAATACCGGACACCGAACTTAAAATACAGTTCCGATCCCTTTCCGAAAATCGAGATGATCTGCCGCGGAAATATCTGAAAGAGCAAAAATGCTGTCACTGTAATAACCGAACTGTTTCGCAGCGCAAGCAGATACGTCTTCCGGACACGCTCGTAATTCCGGGCACCGTAATTAAAACTGACAATGGGCTGCATGCCCTGGGAAATACCGATCACAAAAGAGAATGCCACCTGCGATACCTTTGAAATGATACCGACACAGGCAATCGGAATGGACTCACCGTATTCCGAGAGAGAACCATAATATTTCAGGCTCTTGTTCATAACGATCTGAAAAACCATCAGCGACAGCTGCGTAATGCAAGGCGCCGTCCCGAGCGATGCCATACGCCCGGCATATTCGCCGCGCGGAATAAAATGCTGCCGCGACAGATTTACAGTTTTGAATTTTGTCAGATACCAGAGAACAAGAAAAGATGCGGCGATCTGCCCGAGAATGGTTGCCAGTGCAGCGCCAAACATGCCCCAGTGAAACCCGAACACAAACAGCGCGTCCAGTACCGTGTTGATCACAGCACCTGTTATATTGATTACCATACAGAACCTTGGGCTTCCGTCCGCGCGTACCAGATGCCCCCCGCCGCCGGACAGCACCATAAAGGGAAATCCGCAGGCACACACACGCATGTACGTGCGGGCATATGGGAGTACTTCGTCCGGCGAACCGAAAAAACGAAGCAGCGGATCCGTAAACAGTAATGCGATGAAGCAGAGTACTGCCCCGCCGATCAGCATGACACTCGCCGCATTTACGATATAATAGCCGGCTTTCTCATCATCGCCTGCACCCATGGACAGGTTGAACGCCGCCGCACCGCCAATCCCGCAGAGCAGAGCAATCGAAATACAAGAGATCGACAGCGGAAACGTTATATTTGTCGCCGCGTTGCCGAGTTCCCCGACACTCCTTCCGATGAAAAACTGATCAACAATATTGTATAGCGAACTCACCAGCATCGCTATAATACTCGGTATCGCAAAACTATTCAGAAGCTTTGATACCGGTACTGTGCCGAGTGGATTTCCTCCTCCGTTTTCCTGCACTGCCATGATTTTTCTCCTCATTTCGGACAATTAAAGAAAGTTGTCCGTTTTGTTCTTCTTTCGTGTGTGCTATCTTTTTTTTAGATATCGTTTTATAAATTATTTTGTATTATACCCAAGGAAATTCACTATGAAACCCAACAATATTAATCGTGCTATCATTGATGCAACCGTAGACCGCACGCTCCGTGAGGTAGCTGAAGATCCTCAGCGCAGCATCCGGAAGCTGGCAGATCTCGGACGTCGTTTCTCGCGAAAAAACGAGACGATGGATACGATCTACGAAATCGTGCAGGACCTTCTGCGCAATGACGAAAGTCCGTACTATACTGCCATCGACCGGTTCAGCCGTCACATTGACCGGAAAGCATTGAAAACCTTCTTTATCAATGTCGGATATAATTCCCTGACATTCGGCGCAAAGATTATAAAAGAAAATGAAGCAGCCTCATCATTTCATATCCCGTGGTGCCTGATTTTGCACACCAATCCGTCAAAATCCACCAGTATCGACGCAGCCGATATTTCGGAATTTGTCAAGCAGGGAAATGAACTCGGAATCTATTCCTTCATCATTATTCTGGAAGGTCCGATCGCAAAAGCAACTGACCTCCTGCGCATTTTTTCTGCAAACGGCGACTCAGCTTTCATCTGTCTGCTTCCCGACGGTAAAATTGACGACTCGCAGCTTGCCCTGATGTCCGGCTGTATCAACACGCTGTTCCTGTACCGGGCCAAAGGTTCCTTTACCAATGAAAATGTATGCCGTATGCAGGCACACAAACTATTTTACGGCATGTACGATATCTACAACGATGACACTGCAGATCAATGGATCCTCGGAAATCGTACGGATGATCTGAACCAGAACGAAGCCGCCATGGTCATGCTGGTTCCGGATGAAACCTGCAGTCAGGAAACAAGGCTTCGTATGGGGAATTTTGTGCGCCGTCTCCGGACACAGCCTCTGTATCCCTTTATTCCGCTGGAGATGTTCTGCGACACAACGATCCTGAATAAATTCGTATCTGAAGACACCTGTTACTTCGAGCTTCTGGAGAACGGAGATATTCTGACCCCAAATGATACCGTTATGGAATACCGGCACACACTTTCCCTGAAACAAATGCTTTCCTTCGCATTGCCCGGAAAATGACAGCTTCTGCGTCAATATAATCTTCCGAACCGGTTTTTCACGGAGTGAAGACCCGGTCAGATATCTTCGGATTCAACAACTTTCCGCGCAATCCCGCGCACCAGTGAATGCAGGCGTCTGGCGAATTCGTCAGGCGTCAATTTGCATCCGTTCTGCAGCCAGTGTTCTACAATTGAAATGTAGGCCTCACAGAACATGCTCATAAACAGATCTTCATCCGCTTCATCTTCCGTAATATCACTCAGATAGAAGGATGCGACCGGTATCATGGACTCATTCAGATATTCCCGGAAAGAATTCTGTCCCTCGATCCGGAAGGCCGCACGATAGAAATCCTGATTCTGGTAAAACATTTCCGCAACAGCACCCAGTAATTCCCAGCCTGCCGTATACGAACCGGATGTTATTAATGCGATAAAATCCGTATAAAAAATCCAGTTAACCAGATCGTACTTATCCTTAAAGTGATAATAGAAGCTTTTCCGGTTCATTCCGCAGCCTTTACAGATATCGATGACGCTGATCTTGTCAAATGCCTTCTCCTTCATCAGCTTTTTCATAGAAGATGCAAGTGCGCTCTTCGTTATATTTGCATCGGGCATGTATCTACATCCTTTCTTTTAAGGCTCCTGTTTCTCTCCGCGCCTGATTGCCTCCAGATGCTCTGCAAGCTCCGGCTGCACATGATCCAGCAGACGGTTTAATGATTTGCCGTCCCGTCCGGCTTCATAGCTTTCTTTGGCCTCGCGGCGGGCACGTGCCGTCATTTTTTCCAGTTCTTTTGCCGATATGCGGGATGCACCGGCCCCGAGGATAATCATCTGCTCCAGCCCGTCAGAGGTTGCCACTGTCACTTCATAGTTTCTGCCGATTTCATGCACGGTTTTTTCAATATAAGCATCCGCTGTCTCAGCCTCTTTTGTATAGACCACGTTGATGTTGTGATATTTCAAAATATGCCGCTCGCCGCCCCGCACCTTGTAGGCATCAAAAACCAGAATCAGTGTGCATCCGTCATATCCCTGATAATCTGAAAGGATATCCATCAGCGCATCTCTGGCAGAATCTATATTTTTCATGGCAAGCTTTTTCAGATTCTCCCACGCAAAAATGATATTATATCCGTCAACAAGCAGACACCGCGGCTTTCCGCCGCCCGCATAATTCTTTTTTTTGCCGGTTTTTCCTGAAGAACCGGTTATTTCCTTTCGCTCCTTTGTTCCTTCTTTCTGCTTTTTCCTGTAGTCCCTCCACGCCTGATCATAGAACATTTCATCGTCCGGATTTTCTGTGCGATCCAGCGTACCGGATACTTTCCCGGACTGCGTTCGGACAGCACCATAGGTACGCTCAAAAATTTCTTTGAGTTCTTTTTCCGCTGCGCCGCGCCGCTGTTCCCGCTCTTTAAAGCTTAACGATGCTTCTTCCTGACGCTGTCTGGCCAGGCGGATCTCCTGTGCGGAAACGGCCTGTTCCAGCAGATCATCTTCTGCCGTGCCGGCACCTCCATAGGCATCGCGCATCCGTCTGCCTGCGCCATCTCCGTCGTCCGGCACAATCCAGCCGCCGTCATCAGCGCGCAGCATGCCCGGGCGCCATCCGGTATCCACATGCATATATTCCCGCACAGCATCCCAGGGAATAATCACGCCCGCTCCATGTGAACAGAACACGGACCCGGAAGGATTTGCTGTGTCCGCATCCGGATCATATGCCTTCTCTTCTATGATTTCTTCTGCATTATGGCACGGGAAAAATCCTGCAATGCTTGTCGTCAGCTGTCCCGCACCGCCGGTATAAGAGGTCAGCTCTGTCTGATATCCGAGCAGTTCAGACGCCGGAACTGTACCGGTTAAAACCGCTTCCTCTCCGGTGGTTTCCGGCGGATTGATTGTCCCGCCCATGCGTTCCATGTCCGTCATGGCGCGGCCAATCAGACCGGCCGGAAGCCGGATTTCATATTGATATACCGGCTCGAGCAGAATGCTTTTTGCAGCCATCAGACCCTGCCGCACAGCCCGGTATGTCGCCTGACGGAAGTCTCCGCCTTCTGTATGTTTCTCATGCGCTCTGCCGCCGATCACAGTGATTTTGATGTCCGTCAGTTCACTGCCTGTCAGCACTCCCTGCCAGTCCCGTTCCTCAAGATGCGTCAATATCAGCCGCTGCCAGTTCAACGCCAGCAAATCCGTGCTGCAGTCAGCTGCAAACTGCAGGCCGCTGCCCGGCTCGCCCGGCTCCATCAGGAGATGAACCTCTGCATAATGACGAAGCGGTTCGAAATGACCGACGCCTTCTGTCACATCCGCAATGGTCTCGCGATAAGCGATTTCCCCTTCGCCAAAGCGAACATGCAGTCCGAACCGCTCTTCCAGAAGCTGCTGCAGGATCTGCGTCTGGACTTCACCCATGATGCCAACCTGCATCTCTTTTGTTTCGGGATCGACCGATACGCGAAGCAGCGGTTCTTCCTCTTCAAGAATGTGAAGCGCATGCAGTACATGTGACCGTTCAGTCTCTTCGCGAAGGATCACCGCACTATTATAAACCGGCTGCAGAATCTCGGCCGTACCGTTTTCCACGCTGCCCAGTCCCTGACCGGCAAATGAATTCTCAAGTCCTGTCAGCGCGGCAATTCTGCCGGTTTCCAGTTCCTGAACCATCTCATAATTGCTGCCGGAATAAATCCGGATCTGGTCAATCTTTTCTTCCTTTCCGTCTTCACCTGTCTGCAGAAGTGATTTTACCTTCAGTGTGCCGGAAAGCAGCCTGATCCAGGTCAGGCGCATGCCCTGCGGGTCGCGTGATATTTTGAACACACGAGCAGCAAACCCGTTTCCCCGGAAAGTTCTGTTTTGTTCCTGATCTGTTTCCGGAGGTTCTTTCGGACTGCCTGCTGTACCCGGCAGATTGTCATCTGATCTGTCTTTTGCTGTTTTATCAGATATTCCGGCATATTCCGCAAGTCCTGCCAGCAGATCATCAATCCCTTCCATCTGAAGTGCCGCGCCGAAATAACATGGAAACAGCTTCCGCTGCCGCACCATCTTCCGTATGACATCCGGTCCGATCCGCCCGTCCTCCAGATAAGAAGCCAGTACTTCTTCATCACAGACGGCAATCTGCTCCTGTACATCATCCGCAAGCATATTCTGCTGGAAATCAACACATCCTTCGCCGAAGCGGTTCCGCAGATCTGCGAGCACAGCTGCCCTGTCTGTCCCAGGCTGGTCCATTTTATTGATAAACAGGAGTACCGGGATCTCATAATGCTCCAGCAGTTTCCAGAGCTGCCGGACTCTGCCGTTCACACCTTCCGGTGCGCTGATGACCAGAACAGCACAGTCCAGCACCTGCAGCGTCCGCTCCATCTCCGGCGAAAAATCGACGTGTCCCGGCGTATCCAGAAGTGTAAAGGTCTTTCCGTTTACCGAAAACTCTGCCTGCTTGGAGAAGATCGTGATGCCGCGCTGTTTTTCCAGTGCTGCTGTATCCAGAATTGCATCGCCGTGATCGACGCGGCCCGCCTTCCGGATTGTACCCGTCTTATATAAAATTCCTTCTGACAGCGTCGTTTTGCCGGCGTCAACATGCGCCAGAATCCCGATCACTGTATGTGTCTGTATCTGTTTCATAGGATTCATTCAAATACTGTAACTTGGATTATTTTTCTGCTTTTCTGATGATAGCACACCACCAAAAATAAATCCATACAGCACAAAACAACAAGTTAATCCATTTTATTTTGTGCTGGTCTCTGATAGGATTACAGCATAAGTTAAGAAAATCATCTGACGGAAATCCTGCCGGATGCACATTTATTGACCGGATTGAATTTCAAATTATAGATTCATGGGTTAAGGAGGTATGTATGTCATTATTGGGTGTTATCACAGACGAAGAGAGACAGGTTGTCCGCGAGCTCGCAAAAAAGCTTGCAGAATACGCAAACCAGCCGGAGATGGAGCGCCGCAGAAAACTCTGGTACGCGCACAATGATCTGAAGACCGATTATCCGGTTATCATGTGCTCTCCGGAAGGTTCCTGGCGTGAGCTGGTTCCCCCGGATTCCCTGAAATGCAGCAATGCCGAGATGCGTGAGATTGAGTGGGAACTCCGCGCACGTATCTTCCGCGCAGAAGTGATCCACGACGATGTTCCGGCAGAGATTCGCTGGGACTGCAAAAAAATCATCAGTGATATCGATTTCCAGGTGGACGGCAAGAGCGTACCGCCGACCTTCGCAAACCCGTTCCGCCGTCTCCCCACCATTTCCGATATGCCTTTCCTGTGGGCACCGGATTTCAAGTGGTCCGATGAGGCTGTCGAGTTTGATCCGCTGATCGAAGAAGACGATCTGGAAGACCCGGACGTCGCACAGCGCATCACCATCGCGCCGATCGTTTTCGAAGAAGAAAAGTCCAGTGAGCGCTATGCGCTTCACAAAGAGCTGCTCGGCGACATTCTCGATGTTCAGTATGTCGGCATCAGCTATGTCTGCTCCAACCTGATGCGCCAGTACACGGCGATCCGCGGTTATCAGAACACACTGTATGATATTTATGATTATCCGGATGAGATGCATTCTATCGTCAAGCGGATCATGGATCTGTATAATGATTACTATGACGAACTAAGCAGAAGATGCCTGCTGGCTTCCAACAATACCTGCCAGTATATCGGCACCGGCGGTTACGGATACACCAATGATCTCCCGCCGATTCCGGAAGATCCGAACGGCTTCATACCGAATGAGTGTCTGTGGGCATCCGCAGAGTCACAGGAATTTGTCGTCGTCTCCCCGGAGACCCACCGCGAATTCGCCATTGATTATGAAAGACCGTTCCTTGAGAAATACGGCCTCTCCGCATATGGCTGCTGTGAGAACCTGGAAGACAAGCTTGATGATGTCTTCACCATCAAGAACATGCGCCGCATCTCTGTCGCACCGTGGGCTGATGTAAAATCCATGGCTGACCAGATCGGCATGAAGGCAATCTTCTCCAACAAGCCGAATCCGTCACTTGTCACAAACGGATGGGACGAGCCGCACCAGCGCGAGTATATTACACAGCGTCTGACCGATGCAAAGGGAACCGCATGCGAATACATTCTGAAGGATACCCATACCATTCAGAACGATCCGTACCGTTTCCGCAAATGGACAGATCTGTGCCACGAGATTGTAGAAGGCATGTACGGCAAGTACGAATAAATTGAATTAATGCATTAATTATAACCGAACATAAAAATACCATCACCGGGACCGTTCGCACTTAGTCCTCACGCAGCGGTACTATGGCTTCTGCAAGCAGTCGCCAAGTACCGGCGTTGCGGATGTCCCTATGATGGTATTTTTATATTCTTTCAAACTAGCGCATCACACTGATATAGTTTTTATATTCCTTAGGCGACATGCCCGTTTCTTTCTGGAAAGCGCGTGAGAAGTAGGCCGCGTCTTCATATCCGACACGCACTGCGACATCTGCGATTCTTGCATTTCTTTCGTATGTAAAAATCTTCTGTGCCTCTCCGATCCGCATCCGCATCAGGTACTGTTTAAAGTTGTATCCCGTCTCTTTTTTGAAGAGATGCGACAAATGGAATGTACTGACATAAAATGCCGCAGCAATGGATTCGAGAGACAGATCTTCTGCATAGTGCTCGTTGATGTATCTTTCGATTTCCAGACAGAAGGAGTCTACTTTCTGCACCGGGCAGTCGCTGTCATGTATCATTTCCGCAACCTGTTCCAGGACAATTTCGGCTTTTTCCTGACACGCTTCCTGATATTCTTCGTCTTCTCTTCCGAACATCACCTGAATCTCTGACATCTGCCGCCTGAGCTCCGGATACTGCTTCGGGAGATGAAATACAGGCACCTGATCTTCTGCGAGAAACTGCCCGGTTTTGCAGCCCGGCATCTGCAGCCCGGAAAGCTGGATCGTCAGCGTTCCGTAATGCTCCCGTTCCTGCATGAATGCGTCATGCACGACACCGGCTCCGCTCAAAATCACATCACCGACTTTTACATCATAGAGATGATTATTGACTGCATATCTTCCTTTTCCATGAACAATCAGCGTGACCTCAGCCAGGTTATCATGACGGTGCATCATGATATATCCGGGATATTCCAGCCAGTTCACATAGGTGCAGTTTTTCAGAATCGGTTTCTTCATCTCATTATTCATAGGCTATTTGATCTCACTACACTGTCTGTTCTCATCCTTGAATATAATACCGTTTTCAGTTTACCAGATTTTTTGTTCCCTCACAATTGTTTCATTTTTATACCAATTTAGTCATTTTTATGCCATTTTTCTGTATTTTATTCAGGCATTTTATTCAGATCTTTCGCATGGTTTTGCATAGTTTCACATGCTTCCATTGACTTATTACCCGTTCTGTGCTATCTTGAAAAACGCTTCAGATTCATATCCCACTGGTATCTGCAGCACAAACTCCGTGAGTTCGAAACCATCCTCACGTAAAACAAAACTAAGGAGAAAAACTGAATATGAAAGACAAAAAAGTAACGTTTATCACACAGGCGGCACTGATTGCCGCCATCTATGTCGTGCTTACCTACATTTTTGCGCCGTTCTCATTCGGCGAAATCCAGGTACGCATTTCAGAAGCACTCACGATCCTTCCGGTCTTCACACCGGCTGCGATTCCGGGCCTGTTTGTCGGCTGTCTGCTCGGCAATATGCTCGGCGGCGCGCTGCTTCCTGATATCATCTTCGGAAGCCTCGCTACACTGATCGGTGCGTTTTTCACATGGAAGCTGCGCAATGCGCATCCCTTCTTCGCACCGGTTCCGCCAATCGCCGCAAATACAGTGATTGTTCCGTTTGTACTGCGCTACGCATATGGCATTCTGCTGCCGGTTCCGTTCATGATGCTGACCGTCGGCGTCGGAGAGATCCTTTCCTGCGGCGTGCTGGGGCTTCTGCTTTACTATGGACTTGCACGCTACAAGAATGCTATTTTTCGCACAGCATAAGAAACCTTAAATAACTGGGGCTGTCGCATTAAACATCCTCATGCATAAATATACATCACCGGGACCGCTCTCGCTTCGGGCCTCGTGCAGCGGTACTAAGGCTCATGCAAGCATTCGCCAAGTACCGGCACTGCGGATGTCCCTATGATGTATATTATGCATTCGAACTGTTTAACGCGACAGCCCCTTTCTTATTTCCAGTTTCAATTCACTGCGATGTACTCTGCCAGCTCTGCGATGTCTACGCTTCGCTTCGGCCGGCGCCCCGGGTTCCGCGCCAAGTCTCGCTCGCGAGACTTGAATTACATTACAGTGCAGCCATCTCTTCCTGCTGGACGATGCGAATTCCCTTGGCACGCAGAACGGATTCTGCCTTCTTCGGATCATCTACCTTGAAGATCATATATGCCTCATTGATTTCCTTGCCGCCGAGAATTGCATACATATAATCAACGTTAATCTCATTATCAGTGAAAAGCGAAAGAACTTTATTCAGTCCGCCCGTCTCATCCGGAAGTGCCACGACAACCTCCGGTGTCAGCTTATTGATATTGCC